>JAQWAS010000008.1 GCA_028707495.1 Patescibacteria group bacterium | reverse complement strand
CCAAATTTTCATCCCTTAGTCTGATGAAGGTTTGGGTAGAGATAATTAAACAAAGCATAGCCTGAAAGCAAAAGTTTATTCCGCTAAGTCGGGATGAAAACTTCAGATGATGCGTAAACGTTATACGTCGTAATAAAAATCCTCCTTATATTTTTTAATAATTTTGGTAACTTATAAAATTATGAAAACACTAGAACAAAGAGAACCGCAATCAACACCAAATCAAGAATTAGACAATCTTAAAAAAGAATTGGAAGAAAAAGGATATGTCGTGACAGAAACATCCCAACGTGGACAAAAGACTGATGTTACTATAAAAAATGATCTTGGTCAGGAAGGTAGTGGTGAAGGATATACATACGAAACAGCGCTTAAAAAAGCAATAACAGCTTTAGATTACATTATAAAAAATAAACTATAAAAAAAGGAATCGACTTTTTATTACGACGTATAACACCGCATATCCAACATACTTTTTCACTCCATTCAAAAGTACGTCGGATCATGCAGAAACGTTAGGCGAAATGCTTTAAGAGAAAAGGATAAAGCACATCGCCTAACACGGGATATGAGGCGGAAAGAAATAATTTTTTTGTTATTTTTTGGCAATAAAAAACGGACGTCTCAACCTCGTAGGTTGTGACGTCCGACAGACTTCCTGCCATTAGGAAGTAATTTTGCTCCTAAGCTTCATGAGCCTTGAACAGAATTCGTCTTCCGTCAGGATTGTTTCGAACGGATCCGATTTGCCAATTGAGTGGGTCAACACCTCCTGCCCAGTTGCCAACAGTGCTTTTCTGAATTCCTCGTTTTTGGCGAGTTCATCGTATGCCCTGTCGATAAGCTTCTGGTACTCGTCACCTTGGCGGTCATATTCACGACCCTGCCAGTATAGCGTTTGAGTTTCTTTCCAGATGATGTTGTGTTCATTGCCCCAGTTCTTGGCTTCGATGCCGACCAATTGGCAAATCTCTTTTTGAACGAGCGGGTCGTCAGTCTTGAGTGACTGAAGAAAACCCTCCATTGAAGCGCATTTTACACCGTCTATCTCGAAAGTAAACGGAGCAAAATTTGTGAGCGCCCCAGCCGGATAATCCAACTTTGACCTGATGTCCATCTGCTATCCTCCTTTTTGTTGAATTTGATAGACCCTACAGTTAAGCACAATTAGCCAAAAAAATCAATAGGTATTGCCAAAAAATAAAAAAATAACAAAAAAATTATTTCTTTCCGCCCAAATTCAGTCCCTTTTACTGGTAGTAATAAATAGTTGGTAATTTCTAATAAATCGTGAGATAATTCAAATATTAGCTAATTAAATCGGGACTGAACTTCTCATATCCCGATACGTTATCGGAAATAGCGACTTGTAATGATGAGTATTAAAAATTTGAGCAACTAAAAAAGAACGGTGATACTCCGTTCGTAAAACTATATAATCCGTCGCTACATCCGATAACACTGTGTATCTGGTTCCGTAAAAAGAGAAAAATTAAATAATTCTTTATTTTTAATAAGCCTTTTTCAATTTTTTTAAAGAAAAGAGCCCTCGCAGATTTTATTTCCGCGAAGGCTCGTGTGGGGCTGGCTGGTTAAACCTAGCCGCCGAAAAAATGGTATCGGCTTCCCAGGATGAGAACCAAAACAATGCCGATCATGATGGAATCAAACACTTTGTTCGGATCATTTTTTCGGATTAACCGAGCAAGCAAATGTCCGACTATAAATCCGACGCCAAGCATTGTAAGATCCATTTCTTCCTCCTTTGTTAGGGTTCAATTTGTCAGCAAAATTACTGATTATTTAGTATAGCAGATTATTTAATCTATGTCAAGCTCGGCGACCAAAAAAATTGAAAAAGGGCTTTAATATAAGGTAAATTATTTAATTTTTCTCTTTTACTCCACCCAAATTTTTGCCTTTCCTTTATTTTAGAATATAATAAGGAAGAAAGGCAAAAACTTCAGATACACAGAAACGTTGTGCGACATATTTTTCAATATTTTTTCTCAAAAGGAATTTTGTTGAAGAATTTAAAAAGGAATGGAATTTTTATTTTTTAAATACAGTATAATGCATAATTTTGTTTTCTATTCTTCTTATCTTGTTTTACCATTTTTATTTTTTTTACTTTTTCTTTTATACAAGAAGAGAAAAAACCTTTTAAAAAATAAAATATCGTCAATCATTTTAATATTACTTTTAATACTTTCTCTGTTATTTATTTATGCAAGGTTTATAGAAAGAAATTTGATTTTTGTAAAAACGACAGAAATTAATGTTGGATTTTCTGCAAAATTAGTAATTATTTCAGATATGCATTTAGGAGTATATAAAGATGTAAATTTCCTAGAAAGAGTTGTGAGCAAAATTAATGAAATAGAAAATATTGATGCAGTTTTAATTCCAGGTGACTTCACATATTATCCACCTGAAAATTTAGATAAATTATTTACTCCCCTAAAAAATATTAAAGTTCCTATTTATGCAGTCCTCGGAAATCATGATAGTGAAAAACCTGGTCCACCAATTCAAAAAAAACTACAACAAGTTTTAGAAGATAATGGTGTAATGTTTCTCCATAATACAGATAGCATAATTAAAAATAAAAACATAAAAATCATTGGACTTGGAGATAGATGGGCAAATGAAGATGATATTTCAATAATTGATAATTTTTCAAAAGACGATAATTTGATTATTTTAACTCATAATCCAGATACAACACTGAGATATGGCAATTCTATTCCTGACCTAACCATTGCTGGACATACACACGGAGGACAAATTAGAATCCCTTTTGTATACAAAGATGTGATTCCGTGCATTTATAATTTTGATCAAGGCTTGTATGATTTAATACCTCAACATGTTACTGTTCAATCAACAGAAAATATCATTTTTACAGAAAATAATTATGGAAAAGTATTTGTAACAGCTGGAATTGGAGAAATAGGTTTACCAATGAGACTAGGTATTCCACCAACTATTGAAATATTAGAACTAAAATAAGGATAAAAAAATAAAAATTCCAAATAATGATAAAATTCTTCAACAAAATAATAAGGAATGAAAAAATATTGAAAAATACGCTTCGGGGTCGTTGCACTTGATTTTCTTCTGTTATCACTCCAGAAAATCACCCTCGCACAACACAGTATATCTGGCTCGTTCCTGCCGTCGCTCGACCCATATTTGCCTCCGCTATCGCTACGGCAAACATCAGATATACTGGAACGTTATATGAAATACATCACAAAATTATGATAATCGACAGCCATTTACATATATCCTACTTAGATGAAGAGAAAAAAAATCTTTTTGAAGTAAAAAAAGAACTTTTAGAATCAATGAAAAAATACGGCATTGATTATTCGATTGTTATTCCCGATAACGTGCCAAATCCAAAATGTGCTGATATGAAAACCATGTTTGAAATCATTGGAGACGATAAACAGTTTTTTTCAATGGGAGCCATAAATATTTTTCAAGACATAGAAAAACAAATATTAAATCTAGAATCATTGATAATGGCCAAAAAAATTTGCGCTATCAAGCTTTTTCCAGGACACGACCCCTTTTATCCCACAGATGAGAAATGTCAACCAGTTTATGATTTATGCACTGAGCACGATATTCCCGTTGTTTTTCATACTGGGGTAAACACTGGAGATGATGATTGTGCAAAGTATAATGACCCAAAATATCTAGTTGAAATCGTAGAAAAATATAAAACCTTAAAAGTCGTCATTTCACATTTTTTTTGGCCTAAGATGGAATATTGTTATGAGATTACCAAAGACTTGAAAAATATTTATTACGATACTTCGGCAATGGCGGATGATGAAGTAATAGAAACTAGTGGAGGTTGGGATTTAGTTGTACAAACATTGAAAAAAACTGTTACGAAAAAACCTGATAATGTTTTGTTTGGCACTGACTGGCCAATGTGCCCTGTCGATAAACATATAGAGTTAATCAAAGATTTAGGGTTAGATTCTAAAACCGAGGAAAAGATTTTTTTTCTTAACGCAGTTAATCTATATAAACTCGAAATTTTGTGATGTACATCATATAACACCTGCATATGCGGTTCCAGAAATTTACATAATCTAAACTTTTTCCGCTCCGCTGCAAAATAAATTAAGGAATATAAATTTCTTTCACCCAAATCCAAATCTCTTTTATTATTAATTTTAATAATGTATCGATTTGGACTTCGCATCATGCGGAAATGTTATATGACATATTTTGGTGGCAATTTGAATTTTAAAATGAAAAAACTTTTATTTCCCTTTATTTTATTAAATTTTGCTTCACTATCGTTACGCAAAATGGGGGCGAAAAAATTTTAAATACTAATGTAATTACTATTACTATGGCTAAACTAATATCAACAAATCCCGCAAAAAACTACGAAGTAGTTGGCGAAATAGAAATCTCAACAGACAAAGGTATTTCTGAAAAAGTATATCGTGCTAATCAGATAAAAACCATGTGGAAAGAAATGAGTATAAAAAAAAGGATTGAACTACTAAAACCCATATATCAAGACTTTCAAGATAACGCTGACAAAATTGCTATATTAGCAACAAAAGAGACTGGTAGAGCAATTACTGAAAGTAAGGCAATTGTTAATGGTCATATAAATAAAATTAAATGGTTTTTAGATAATGCGGAATCGGCACTTTCTGATGAGATAACGCATGAAGATAACGAGTCAATTCATAAAATTATTTATGAGCCCATTGGCACAGCAGCAGTTATAACTCCTTGGAATCATCCGTTCGGAATGTTCGTTTGGGGAGTAGTTCCTAATCTTCTTGCTGGCAATACAGTAGTTTTTAAAATTTCAGAAGAGTGTCCGCTGGTTGGAAAGTTAATTGAAGACATTATGCTTTCCCACAATCTTCCTGAAGGAGTTTTTTCCGAGGTTTACGGAGACGGAGAAGTCGGCTGGAAGTTAGCACAAGAAAATATTGACTTGATCTGGTTTACTGGAAGCACCAAAGTCGGACAACAATTATTCAAATTGGCAGGAGAAAAATTTATCAAGGCAATTTTAGAACTAGGTGGTTCCAATCCATGTGTTGTTTTCGAGGATGTAGATATTGAAAAAATTGTTGATAAAATTTACGCCAAAAGATTCAAGCTTTGCGGGCAAACATGCGACGCCCTAAAGAGATTAATCGTTCATGAATCAATCGCTGATAAATTAATTGAGGCTCTGAAGCAAAAAATTGAATCGCAGAAGATTGGTGATCCTGAAAACCCAGAAACTGACATGGGAAGTTTAGTAGCGAAAAGACAGCTTGATTTATTAGAAAGCCAGATAAAAGATGCGCTTGATAAAGGAGCTAAAATTATTACTGGAGGAAGTTCGCCTAAAGATGTGAATGGTGCTTTCTACTTACCTACTTTACTTACAAGCATAACCAAAGACATGCAAGTTTGGAATGAAGAAGTTTTTGGTCCAGTATTGCCAGTAATTACTTTTGAAACAGAAGAAGAAGCCATATCTCTTGCTAACGACACCGTGTATGGGCTAGGTTCTATTGTTTTTACAAAGGATTTGGAACGTGCTAAAGGTGTCGCCTCGAAAATAAATTCCGGGACAGTTGAAATTAATAATGCTCTCCACTGGTTGTCTTGTAACCCATTTGGAGGATACAAAAAGTCGGGTATGGGTAGAGAGCATGGTGTAATTGGATTCAGAGAACTTTGTCAAATCAAAGTTATTTCAATGGAAAAATAAGGAGTCGCTATCGCGACAAAATTTTTTCGCCCCCTAATAATGTGTTCGCTATCGCTCACGGGAAATAAAAGTTTTTAGAATAATATGGATAAATTGCCACCAAAATACGCTAAAGCCACGCTGCGCTCTCGCTCCACTGCGTTACGCTCGGGTCATATAACAAGGGATAAAAGGAAAATTGCTCGGCTCGCAATTTTCCCAAATTTTCTCCGCTACGCTACGAAAACTTCTTTTATCCCTGATGTTATACGAAATTTGCTGCTTCAGCAAACTGTCGTATAACAAAGTATATAGGATTACGCTTTAAAAATATAATTTATTTTTTATGGGTATAAAAGTAGAATTCAATCCTGAGTTAGCGCTCAGAAACATTAAGGAGTATAAAGAAGGTAATAGAAAACTTGAGGAGTGTATTCCTGAAGTTTTAGAAGTAGATAAGATTTATTCTTTTTTAAAAAGTGAGCAAAGGTGCTATTGGCTCTGGGGTGAGGTGCCCTTGATCGAAACTATGGGTAATGGTAAGTGGTCAAAGCCAAAAGCCAGTATTAAAATATTAGAAGTTTGTCATTTTATGGATAATGAGCAAATATATACTAAAGGGACTTATAAGGTGGTAGAAGTATTCAACGATGATAAAATTCACTTTGAGTGCACTGATAGAGTTGGTAGCAGGTATTAACAGAAAATAAATTATATTTTTAGCTCCATCCAAATTTTAGCTACTCCGTAGCTAAAACTTCCCATATACTTGATACGTTAGGCGACATACATTTTTTATCTCTTCTACGGTTGAAAGTCAGAATTGAAATCAGGAAACAAAACAAGATTTTTGATTTTTTAAGGAGGGGGATAAGGAACTTTTTTATCTAAATTAATGAAAAAATTAATGAAAAAAAATTTAGGAGTTATAAAAAACGGTTTATTCACAGGGTTTGTAATTCAATTGGCAATTGGACCAATCTTCTTTTTTGTGATTAATCTTACTCTTCAGAAAACCATTCTTGATGGGCTAATGGGAGTTTTTGCGGCGACAATTGTTGGATACATTTACATTGCTCTTTCTGCTTTTGGTATCGGAAAATTGCTCGAAAATAAAAAAACAAGTAAAATATTTGCAGCAATTAGTTCAATTGTTCTAATAATTTTTGGAGGAATAATTATAAAAGGAGCTTTAAGTAGCGGAGTTTCTGATAGTGTGATCAATACATCAAGTCTTTTTTCTAGCTTTACATCCGTTTTTTTACTTGCGATTTCTAATCCATTGAGCATTGTCTTTTTTACAAGTCTGTTTTCAACAAAAGCAATTGAATATAATTATACGAAAAAAGAACTGTATTTTTTTGGTCTAGGGACTGGATTATCAACTTTGATATTTATGGGTGGTGCTGTTTTGATTTTTTCTTTACTCAAAGGCACAATACCAACAATTGTTATGCAAATATTGAACATAATTGTAGGAATTCTAATAACTGGATATGGTACAATGAGATTAGTAAAACTTCTAAAAGAAAATAGGTTGGCTCGCAAAATTCACCCCTAACCCCTCTGCCCAAAATCCAAAACGGAAAAAGAAATTTTAAAATTTTTTAAAACAATTCCGACTGCTGTCGGAAAAAAGAAAAGGAATACATCAGCTAACAACGAGTATCCGGTTACGGCTTTTATTCAAAAGCCTCCACCCAAATTTTTCTTCCGCTCCGCTTCAGAAAAACTTCGGATACTCGTAACGTTATGTGAAATAGCCAGAAATTTCTTTATTATTTTTAAGATTTTTTTGGCAATTTATTTCGGTCGAACATAGCTTGTGATATAATTTAGTCAGTTTAATAATTTAACTATAAAAACTATGTCAGAAAAATTTGAAGGTAGCATTCCACCACAAGAGAATGTAGAAAATGAGTCGATTCAGCCAGTTCTTCAAATTCTCAAGGAAACGGCGGAAAAGTTTCGCTCTTTGAAGCAAGAGGCTGATACCGCACTTCACTCAAAAGAAGATACTACGACCCGTCAGCAAAAACTTGAGGAAAGAGCTCAACTTTTAATCAATCTTCCAAATCGTTTATCTACTGTGCTTGAAGGAATAGATCCGGAAAAAAAACAAAGAATTATGCGTGATATCGAATGGTTTGCTACGAGTGCACAAGAAGCACTAGATACAGATAAAAATGGTTTTACACTCGGAGTGTTACTCACGCACAAAGGTAGTAAGATTGGAGATAATAACGATTTGGAGGAATTGATTTCCGCCTTGGGAAAATAAATTGCCAAAAAATTACATTAAGGAAAAGAAATTTCTGTTTACATCACAAAACAGCGTGTATCTAGCTACGGAAAATTGGCGTTAATTAAATCTTTAAGGAGTGCCAATTTTCCTCCGCCCAAATTTTCATCCCTTAATATAGATGAGGATTTGGGTGGAGTTCTATCAAAAAGCGTGCATCTGATAATCAAAATTATTCAATTTAATCGGGATGAAAACTTCAGATACACGCGGACGTTAGACGAAATTTTTGTAAACACTTTCTAATATTAACGTTTAATCTAAACAACCGCTCTTCTTTTTTCTCTATGGATAATAGCTATAAAGCAGTTAATGTATACAACAAAATATCTAAAGCATACGCCGATGAATTTAACGAACCTTCGGAATACCTCGACGAGTTTTTGGAACTTCTACCTAGAAACGCTAGTATCTTAGACGTTGGTTGTGGAGTTGGCATTGATTCTAAATATGCAACGTCAAAAGGTTGCAATGTGGTTGGTGTTGACCTTTCCGAGAAAATGCTCGAAACCGCAAAAAGCAATTATCCTCAGATTGATTTTCGTTTAGAAGATATTAGACATTTAAAATTTGAAGATAAGAAATTTGATGGTGTTATTGCTTCTTGCTCGCTTATTCACATACCCAAAGTTGACGTTCCAAAAACTCTAGAAAATTTTTCACGTATGTTAAGCGACGATGGCGTTATGTACATCGGCTTGCAGTCTGGCCAGTCAGAAGAATTATTTATAGACGAACCATTTAAACCAGATGAAAAGTTATTTCTAAATATCATTGCTTCAGATGAAATCGAAAGTTTGTTAAATGACATTGGATTTAAGATCTTAAAACGACATGAGAGAAAAGCCGAAAAAAAAGAAGAGCTTGATTTTACTAAACTTAACGTAATTGCCCAAAGAATTAAGTAACGTGTTTACAAAAACTACGTCTAACACCGCGATAAGCGACTCCAGAAAATTTCCTTTATTAATATAATAATGAATAAAATTTTCTTCCGACCCAAATTTCAATCCTTTCTTTTCTTTATTGATAATAAGGAAGAAAGAATTGAAACTTCGCTTCATCGGGAAACGTTAGCCAAAATGCGCGAAGCGCATTATTTAAAAACAAAAACCCGTCAAAAAATGACGGATTTTTATTTTAATTTTATAACTTTATTTTACTAAATCAAATGTGTCAGCAATCCATCCCTTAATTTTGGCTCAAACCAAGTTGATTTGGGTGGCATCACTTCACCATTATCAGAAATATTCATTAGATCGTCCAGACTAACCGGGTAAAGTGAAAAGGCCACAACCGCTTTACCAGTCTCAACCAATTTTTCCAATTCTTGAGTTCCTCGAATTCCACCAATAAAATCAATTCGATTATTAGTTCGCGGATCATCAATTCCTAAAATAGGATTTAATAAATAATTTTGCAAAATACTTACATCTAATTTTTCACCAACCGATTCAACTTGTTCTAAATTTTGAATAATCTCATTTTTAGGTTTTAACAAATACCATTCTTGATTAAAATACATACAAAATTCTCTTTGGTTTTGTGGTTCTTTAATTTCCGTTTTTTGTATGTCAAAATTTTCTTGAATTTTATTTAAAAATTCTTCTTGACTTAAATTATTTAAATCAAGGACAACTCGATTGTATGGTAAAATTTTTAACTCTCCAGCCGGAAAAGCCACTGCAATAAAATAATTATATTCTTCTTCGCCGGTATGATTGGGATTATTTTTCATTTTTTCCTCTCTGGCTCGACTAGCGCTTTTGGCTCGATGGTGTCCATCGGCTACATAAAGATTATTAATTTTAGTAAACTCATCTTGAATTGTTTGATTATATTCATCTGGTAATAGCCAGATTGAATGTTGAATACCATCAGCTGAAATAAAATCATATTCTGGTGTAATTTCATTTAAAACTTTATTTGTAATTTCATTTACCTTTTCAACGCCTCGATAAGTTAAAAAAACTACTCCGGTTTGCGCGTTGGTGGTAATAATATGTCTTGTTCTATCGTCTTCTTTCGCTTTGCGGGTTTTCTCATGTTTAAGAATAATATCATTATCATAATCATCAACTGAAAAGGTTGCACAAATGCCAGTTTGGCTTCGACCATCCATAATTAATCTATAAAGATAAAAACGCGGACGATCATCAACATTAAGCAGTGCTTGCTGAATAATTTTTTCTAAATTTTCTTTAGCTTTTAAATAAACTTCTTCCGCATAAGCATCTATTTCTTCAGGTAAATCTATCTCGGCGCGAGTAATTTTTAAATAACTTAATTCGTTATTTTGAACTAAATCTTTGGCCTCTTGACGATTAACTACATCATAAGGCACGCTTGCAACTAAATTAACTTTTTCTTGACTTGGTCGCAAAGCTTTAAATGGTCTAATGATTGCCATAATTTTAATTTGTTAAAAATTAATTGGCGGAGAGAGGGGGATTCGAACCCCCGATACCTTGCGGTATACACGCTTTCCAAGCGTGCGCACTCGACCACTATGCGATCTCTCCATAAAATATATCTCTCAATAAATATTTTAATCTTTCTCTTCCTTTGCCTGTTTTAAAAAATAGTTCTTCAATTTATTTAATTTTAGTTTTGATTTTTGCTCGACCACCCCGCCCTAGGCGGGTGTGCCTTGGGCACATATGCGATCTCTCCTTTTTAATATAATTGATATAATTAACTTAACATATTTTTTGAAAATAAAAAAGCCCTCCGGAGAGGACTTTTAAATCTGAGCTAAGAAAAAGAACCATGACGTGGACGAGGTGAACGTTTGACTACCCTTTTTCTATAAGCCAAGGAATTGCCTGGCTTGATTTTAACTATGAATCTGCGGATAAAAACTCCCTCTTTTTCGCTTCCACCCATCCGAACAACACAGAAAATGTCTCCATCTCTTAAGCTTTTTTTATCCCCAGGGGGAACTTCTTGCCATAAACGCCTTCTGTCTGGCGTCTCAAGATAAACTCTAGTCGAAGGATCCGTTCCTTTTGGGCTAATATAAATTTTGCGACCACAAAAATTCATGATCACACCACTTATGCCTCTGACGGGAAAACACCCGAAGCCTCTTATCTCTCCAACCAACAACTTTCTTGACATGGGCCTCCTTTTAAAAGGTTAAAATGTGCGATAAAAACATTATCCAGTATATATTATTTATAAAAACATGTCAAGGGATATTATAAAGTTGTCACCTTGACAAAAAATTTTAGATATGATAAAATGTATGAAAAGATAAAAAAACAAAAAGGGAGAAAAAATGAAAAAAATAGTTCCTTTCATCATTGTTTGGCTGGTGCTTGTTCTAACGGGCTGTGACAATCCAGTCATATATACAACCGATGATGGTGTCACTACCATCAAAGAAGCTAACGTCGAAATAACCTTCGACATTAATAACCAACGGCTTGTCATTAAAAATTTAAACTGGAATTACGCTCGCATTCAGATTGAAAGATTAAGTGACGGATCTTGGCTGGATATATATAATGGAAGTGTTGGCGGTGGTAAAACATATGAACATACTGCCTACTTTCAAAGCGGTGATCAAATCGCCATCACCATTAAAATTGAAGGCGAAGAATGGTATCCATTTTTTACTCTACCGTAGGCTGAATATAAAGGGCATCCTTTTTAGGACGCCCTTCTTTTTTTTATTTTAATTCAAAACTACTTTTTTATTTTCCTCTCGGTTTTGGCAATATCTAAAGTGGTTTTAATAACGGTATCTGGATTTAATGAGATTGAATCAATGCCGCATTCAACCAAAAATTGAGCAAACTCTGGAAAATCTGACGGCGCTTGGCCACAAATCCCAACCTTACATTTATTTTTGTGAGCAACCTGAATAACCTGTTGAATTAATTTTTTGACAGCTTCATTTCTTTCGTCAAAAATATGCGCCACTAAACTTGAATCCCTATCTAAACCCAAAGTTAATTGAGTTAAATCATTTGAACCAATTGAAAAGCCATCAAAAAGTTTTGAAAACTCATCAGCTAAAATTACGTTCGACGGAATCTCACACATCACATAAACCTGAAGCGGTTTTAAATTTTTATATTTATTTCTCAACTTATGTTCATCTAAAATTTTAAGCACTTTTTGCCCTTCGTTAATAGTTCGACAAAATGGTACCATAATAATTACGTTATCTAATCCCATTTCGTGTCTAACTTTTTTAATAGCTAGACATTCTAAATCAAAAGCTGGTTTATAGTTAGGATCATAATAACGTGAGGCTCCACGCCAACCAATCATAGGGTTGCTCTCTTGTGGTTCATAATTTTGACCGCCAATTAGATTGGCATATTCATTGGTTTTAAAATCTGATAAGCGCACAATTACATCTTTAGGATAAAAAGCCGCTGCGATGCGACCAATACCTTCAGCTAGTTTATCAATATAAAATTGCTTTTTGTCTTTGTAGCCTGCCGTAATTTTATCTATTTGCTGTTTAACTTGTTTGTCTTTAATTTTATTGTAATTAATTAAAGCTAAAGGGTGGATATTGATATAATTATTGATAATAAATTCCTCACGCGCTAATCCTACGCCATCATTTGGAATAAAACTAAAACTTAAAGCTTGCTCGGGCTCTCCCACGTTCATCATAATCTTAGTTCTAGGCTGAGGCATATTTTTAATTGAAGTTCGTTGAATTTTAAACGGCAATAAACCATTATAAACTAACCCCTCTTCGCCTTCAGCACATGAAACTGTAATCTTTTGTTTATTTTTGATTTTAGCTGTCGCCTCGCCTGTCCCCACAATACAAGGAATACCTAATTCACGTGAAACAATAGCCGCATGACACACCCGACCGCCAGCGTTAGTAACAATCGCTTTAGCAATTTTCATAATTGGTACCCAATCCGGATCGGTCATTTCAGTCACTAAAATTTCACCAGCTTTAAATTTTTCGATATCTTTAACGTCTTGAATAATATGTGCTCGCCCGTTGGCAATTTTAGAACCAACAGCCACTCCCCTGGCAATTAATTTCGATTGATGTTTCTTTATTTTATCAGTAAAAATATAATTTTCTAAAACATCAACATTTTTTTGTGATTGAACGGTTTCTGGTCGCGCTTGTAAAATATATAATTTTTTATCCTGACCGTCCTTGGCCCACTCAATATCCATCGGCCTTTTATAATGGTTTTCAATGGCGACTGAATATCTAGCCAATTCGATGACTTCCTTGTCGGTTAGGGTAAATTTTTCTTGTTCCTGCTCAGTAGTTTTTAAATTTTTAGTTGGCTTAGATCCTTTTAAATCATAAACCATGCGCCATTCTTTTAAACCTAATTTACGACTAACAATGGGTTTAAATTTATCAATTAATGGCTCATAAACCATAAACTCATCTGGCGTAACTTTGCCCTGAACAATATTTTCTCCCAATCCCCAAGAAGAGTTAATGACTGTCATATCAGCAAAACCCGACTCAGTGTCGCAGGAAAACATCACCCCCGAACAAGCCAAATCGGATCTTACCATTTTTTGAATTCCGGCTGATAAAGAAATTTTTAAATGATCAAAGCCTTTTTCTTCACGATAAACAATTGCTCGATTTGTGAACAAAGAACTAAAACATTTTTTAACAATTTTTATAACTTCGTCTTCACCTTGAATATTTAAATATGACTCCATCTGTCCAGCAAAAGAAGCTGTTGGTAAATCTTCAGCTGTAGCTGATGACCGCACGGCGACATCAACTTTTTTATTTTTATATTCTTGGGCTAATTTTTGATAAGCCTGCCGAATTTGTTTTTCTAGTTCTAATGGTAAATCGGCCTTCAAAATCATTTGGCGAATTTTCTCACCTCGTTTCATTAATTCTTTGATATTGGTCACATCTAAACCATGTAGGGTTGTTTTAATTTCGTCAGCTAACCCACTTTGTTTTAAAAAATATTGATAAGCTTCAGCGGTCGTTGCAAAACCGTTTGGCACACGCACGCCCTTGGAAATTAATTTTTGATACATTTCGCCCAAAGAAGCATTTTTACCTCCAACTTGAGATACATCTTTAATGTTTAATTCCTTAAACCAATAAACAAATTTATTTGTGTGTGTCATAAAAATTATTTTTATTTATTATTTATTTTATCAACTAAATGGCCAATATAGGGAATTTGCCAAGCTTCGCCATTAATGGCTTTAATAATTCCAATTATCACTAAAATAATACACAACATCCAAGCCATTGATCCTAAAAGAAAACCAATAAACGGCAAAACACCCAAACTCCAAGCTACAATTTCGCAAATAAATAAAAGTAGGCCTTGTTTGGCGTGCTGGATCACAAAATCTTTTTTATGATTAATAACAAAAGGAATAACCCATAAAATCCATATGTAACTGATGGCTGCCAAAACTTTATCTTGATTATTTAAAGTTTCAGCTGATAATTTTTTGTCTGGCATATTTTTAAAAATTAAAATAAATTAAATATTTTAGCTAGAAAAACAAAATATATTAAAACATATAAAGCGCCCTCCCAAACATAAACCATCCGTTTAATACCTGAAATTACATACAAAATCGTTGCTATAATTAAAAAGGGCAAACCAATAGTAATTATGGTGGCTGAGATTTCTAAATTATGGATTAAAGCTGGAATACCAATCACCACACAACCATTAAAAATATTTGAACCAAAAACATTACCCAAGGCCATTTCATAATCTTTTTTCTTAGCCGCACTAATTGAAACAAATAATTCTGGCAAAGACGTGCCCAAAGCTACTGCACTTAAAGAAATAATGGCCGTGCCAATATTTAAAATTTGTGAAATTTTAATTACCGATTCAATTACATAATTCGCTCCTAAACAAATAAAAACAACACTTGAAATTAAAATAGCAATTAATTTAAAATCTATTTTTTCTTTATGAATTTTAATCGGTTTAAAATCATGATCGTGATTTTTAAAAACGTAATGAATATAAATTCCATAAACCAACAAAGCAACTAATGCTTCAAAAAAATTAAATACCCCATCCCACAATAATAAAACAATTAAAATAACCGTAGTTCCAGCCAACAAGGGTAAATCTAAATTAATTAATTCACGTTTGACTTCTATTTTTTTAAAAATAACAGCACTCAAACCAATAATTAATAAAATGTTAGCAATATTAGAACCAACAACATTGCCCGCCACCACTTCAGTTGTGCCCTTTAAAACGGCACTAATTGAAGATGCTAATTCCGGTAAAGATGTGCCAACGCCCACAATAACTACACCAACAATAAATGGTGACAAACCTAAAATTAAACCTAATTTTGAAGCAGCATCGGTAAAATAATCAGCCGCTTTAATTAAGACAAATAAGCTCACCGCAAAAACTAAAATCCAAATTATTAACATATTTTTATTTTTTAAAATTCTTTTTTTTATTATACCACTCTTGACAAAAAAAACCAAATGCGCTAAACTCATTAAATAGTCACCCTCTGTTTCAATTTCTTTTATTTCGAAGGAGGACGTATGCGTTCTTTTAAATTAAGCTGGACGATAGCTCTAATCTGTCTGCTATTGGTCGGCTTCGGCTGTTCTCAACAATCGTTAGTTCAACGCCAAACCGTCTGTGTCAGCCATGCTGGCATTTACGACCATTCTTTCGCTGATGGACCTTGCCTGGGAGATTGGCAAGAATTACCTAAAGATGCTTTTGGCTATTACGATCCTGAATCGGCGGTTGAAAACTTGATTGACTGCAGTGAAAACGCAATTAAAAGTATCAACTGCTTTGTTATGTTCTCATACCAACTACCAAACAACCTAGACAATCACGGCGACTATCAGGTTGCCATTGAAGACTTTCCCTATTCAATGGATATGGTTATAATCAACCCACCCACTCCAGTCTGCTTTTCGGAAGATTCGACCCAGTGTATAAATATGCTGCAGATTCTAACCCAATCGCTGACAGCCACGAGATGGCTTTTGCACCATCAATACAGCCTCAATCTTATTCTAACTAGAAAATAAGACAATCAAAAAAGACCGGAATTCTCCGGTCCTTTTTTTAAATTTATTCAACTAATTACATGCCCATTCCTGACATACCACCTGGTATAGCCGACATTGGATTATCATCTTTTTCTTTTGGAATATCAGTCACGCAAGCCTCTGTGGTTAAAATAAGACTAGCAATTGAAACTGCATTTTGCAAGGCTGAACGAGTTACTTTGGTTGGATCAATAATCCCAGCCTCAACCAAATCTTCAAACTTGTCTAAAGCAGCATTATAACCATAGTTATCTTTATGTTTTTTAATTTCTTCCACCACTACTGCGCCGTCTTTACCAGCATTAATTGCAATTTGTTTAGCTGGTTCTTCTAGAGCGCGTTTTAAAATATCTAAGCCTAATTTAACCTCGCCCTCAACTTCTAGCTTATCTAAAGCCGGTAAGGCTCGTAATAAAGCTACGCCACCACCAACGACTACACCTTCTTCAACTGCGGCCTTGGTCGCCTCTAGGGCGTCTTCAACGCGATGTTGAATTTCTTTTTGTTCGGTTTCCGTAGCAGCGCCAACCTTAATCACCGCCACGCCACCGGCTAATTTAGCTAAACGTTCTTGCAATTTTTCTTTATCAAAATCTGAATCAACCTTTTCTAAGCTTTTTCTAATTTGAGCAATACGCTCATCCACGGCGTTTTTATCACCCTTACCCTCAACAATGGTAGTATTATCTTTAGTTGCCACCACCCGCCGAGCTTGGCCCAAATCATCCATAGTCACGCTTTCTAGTTTAAGTCCAACTTCTTCGGAGATAAATTTACCACCAGTTAAAACGGCTACATCTTGCAACATCTCTTTTTTACGATCACCAAAGCCTGGCGCTTTAACCGCCAAAGCGTTAAAAGTTCCTCGCAATTTATTAACCACTAAAGTGGCCAAAGCCTCACCATCAACTTCGTCAGCAATAATAACTAAATCCTTTCTTCCTGATTGAGCCATTTTTTCTAACAAGGGCAAAATATCTTTGATACTTGAAATTTTTTGATCCGTAATCAAAATATGAGCATCTTCATAAACAGCCTCCATTTTGTCTGGATCAGTAATCATATAGGGCGATAGATAACCCTTATCAAATTGCATACCTTCAACTACTTCCACATCAATCCCAAAAGACTGTGATTCTTCAACTGTAATCACGCCATCTTGACCAACTTTTTCCATGGCTTCGGCGATTAAATTTCCAACCTTTTGATCATTAGCTGAAATCGAAGCCACCTGAGCAATTTCTTCTTTGGATTTAACTGGTCGAGAAATTTTTTCTTTTAATTCGACGGTAATAGCTTGCATGCCTAGATCCAAACCTTTTTTAATTAAAAGTGGACTGGAACCAGCTGTGACATTTTTCAAACCTTGGTTGATAATCGCTTGAGCTAAAATGGTAGCCGTAGTAGTGCCATCACCAGCAATATCGTTGGTTTTAGAAGCAACTTCTTGGACTAATTGCGCCCCCATGTTTTCAAATTTATCTTCTAATTCAATTTCTTTAGCAACTGTTACACCGTCACAAGTAATCGTTGGCGAGCCGAAACCTTTATCTAAGGCCACATTTCTACCCTTAGGTCCTAAGGTAACTTTAACCGCATTAGCTAATTGGTCAACGCCACTTTTTAATTTTTTACGAGCTTTTTCATCAAAAATAATTTGTTTAGCCATATAATTGTATATTTAAATTATTAATTTATTAATCTTTATTTAATAATGGCAATAATATCTTCATCTCGAATAACATAAACCTCTTGATCATCAATTTTAATTTCATCTGGAGAATATTTTTTAAAGACAATTTGATCGCCAACTTTAACGCTCATTTCAGCTCGTTGGCCGGTGGTTAAAATTTTACCTGGACCAACTGCTAAAACTTCGCCCTTTTCTGGTTTTTCTTTTTCAGCTGTATCTGGTAACACCAAACCAGCTTTAGTCACCTCATCTTCTTGGATGGGTTTAATAATAACTTGATCATGTAATGGTTGTAATGACATATTTTTATTATGTTAAACTAATTAATTTAGCAATCTAAGCTTGAGACTGCTAACTGAAATTATATTATAACATGCCTAAAAATCATGTCAATTATATCTAATAACATTTTATCCACAAAAAAATATTTAAAAAATTGTTTGACATTCTCTTTTATTAATTATATATTATAGATATAAAATAATTTTGTTCTTTTTAATTATAAAGACCTCGCTGGGCGTTAACACTATATCTCGAAAAACTGGCTGTTTGACAATCCCACTTAACACAACCATCACCCCAGCGAGGTTATTTTGACCCCTTCCCCCGAGACTAAGAATTCCAAGGACGCCCTACGCACCATAGCTTAATACCCACCCTCCAGTCATGGATTTGTTGAGCTAAAATCCTTGGACAGGGTCTTTTCAGTTCAACGCCGAAGTATTTGCTTATATGTATGTGACTAATCTCGCTACTGAAAAGACCCATTTTGATCTTTTTAACCCTATTTGGGAGGTATAATGCTCATCCTAAAATCGGGCACACCATTTGGTAGCTGAGCCACGACAATATAGTTCTCAATCAAGCGGTATAAATCTACAATCCACCCTTCTCGTTAAACGAGAAGCACTAATCCAACCGCGTATTTTTAAGGGGGTAAAATGCGCAAAACAATACTTATGGAGGTCTCCATCAACTAATGTTGTGATCCACCCCTCAGAACGGCCGGCTTTAAAACCGGCCATTTTATTTGACTTTTTTAAATTTAAAAGCTAGAATAAGAATATATTGCACATTATCATTTAAAACAAAAGGAGTAAAATGGCTAAGAAAGAATCTTTAGGGAAAAAAATCGTAAAGCGATTAGAAGAAGCAAACCTACCGCCTAATTCACCTATTGGCAACCCAGAAGCATTTGCTAAAACAAATGAACATGGTGACACGGATTCTGATGGATATCCCATATCGCCAGAAGAAAAAAAACGCAATCGAGCTACAGTAAGAACGCGTGGCAAAAATTCTGATCTCTAAAGGAGAAACAATGATAAATTCTATTGAAAACTTTCTTGTTAGAATAATCATCCTAATTCTTCGCCCCATTTTTCCTTGTCCACTTTAACAAAAACACGGAATATGGGAAATAATACCATCAGCTGGCGGAACCCACGGTCCTTTAAAGGGATGAGAAAGGAAAAATAATGAGTGAAAACACAAAAGATATTTTAAAGATAATAGCGCTCAATATTCCGTTATTACCTTTAACAATTCCGTTTGGCCTCGTTCTATTACTATTTGCTGCAATCTTAAAAAATTTGGCATTAGCAAAACAGATATTCATCAAATTAGAAGTTATGTACCTCAGGCCATTCTTCTATTGCTCTTTCAATAAGGAGTCTGACAGGTGGGAAAGGATACCTGCAGCCGGAGGAACCCACGGTCATTTAAAGGGATAACAAAGGAAAAAAATGACAACCAAGATTACCCCCCCCTATAATGGCAAAAACCTATGTTTTAAAATTTTCCGCCTCATCGCTAAGGGCAGACAGAAAAGAACACTCTCTGTAGCTACTCAAAGAAAAATTTCTGCGCTTATAGCTACCCATAAAAGACGTAAAGGTCCAATTCAAGATAGTTCGGCAATGCAAATTTTTCACATAATTGCTGCAGATAGAAAAACAAAGGGCGGAAAAAGAATATTCCTTTCTCCTTCAGCTCAAGAAAAAATTGATCTGATTCTAGAGGGAGACTTATTATTACATCAACAAAGCCCGCACTAAGCGGGCTTTTTCATTTATGTCATTTTTAAAACCTGCCATCCTGAACTTGTTTCAGGATCTGTTATATACCAATCTAGATGCTGAAATAAATTCAGCATGACAACTTCTTTCGCCCGTTCAAGACAAACAAAATTATAAAAGGATAGAATGCATACGAGAGTTTAAATGCTTAAATTTTGAATATCAATCGCCAAAATTATTCCGCACAACAACAACCCGCAATTCATTGACCATAAATAATGATCAAATAAGCCGATGATTAACAAACTTAATAGTAAAGCTAAACCAATTATTTTCTGCGAGTTTAAACCTGATTTAAAAATTTGAAAAACTAAATAAAATATAATACTTAAAAATAAAATTAATCCTACTAAACCCAGCTCTGATAAAATTAATAAATAAACATTATGCGCTGGTTGATACCACCAAACTTCTTGTTGAGGATATAAATTATGTAATTCTAAAGTATAATTCCCCACGCCCACGCCCAACAACCAATTTTGTTGAATAATTTCTTTGGCTTGTTGTAAACTAGCTATGCGTTCTTGATTGGATTTAACTTCCAAACGAGCTTGATTTTGCAAACGAGTCATTAACAATGGATATAAAAATATAGAAAAAATAATCACACTTACCAAACCGATTAAAACTGATTTGTTTATTAAATTTTGTTTAATTTTAATTTTGATTAAAATTTTATAAAAAATAAAACTAATTATTAAAGCTAGAATCGCGCCCCTGGAAAAAGTTAACATTAAACCTAAAATCAAAATCGGTAAGACCGCACTTAAATAACGCACTTTGCTCGGATATTTATCTAATAAATAAATCGTTAATAAAATTGTTATAACTAAAAAACCGGCTAAAATATTCGGGTGGGGCAATGAACCGTAAACTCGCAACCAACGCTGATCGCCCACTTCAACCACCGATACGCCTAAATCTCGAGCCAACTGACCGGCCATGCCCAACCATTGGCTGGCTATAACTTGTTGACTAAAAAATTGCCAAATAGCTAAAATCGATTGAATCACTCCGGCGGTAATTAAACTTAAACTTATTTTTTTAAATGATATTTTTATTAAACTTAAAATAAAGGCTACATCAATTAATAAAGCTATTCGAACGGCCCAGTATAAATTTAAAATTTTATCTTGAGACCAAATAATGGAGATAAATAACCAAACAATAAAAAGAGAGACGAACAAAATTAAATATTTTTGTTTTTTTATTTTTAACCAAAAATCTTCGTCTTTAATTTTAGATAAAATAAAAATTATGCCGAATACCCAAATTAAAGCTAAGAGAATGTCAATAAAATATAAACTCAAGCTACCGTACTCCCAATAACCATTGTTTAAATTGTTAATTTTAAAAATCCACCGCGTTTGCCATGGTAATAAAAAAATTAATAAGTAAGTTAGATATTCAATTGTTTTTTTGAGTTTTGACATAAAAATAGTGTCATTGCGAGGGAGCCCGCCGAGTCGGCGGACGACCGTGGCAATCCTGTAAATTGGTGTACGAGGCGTTGATTTACGAGATTGCTTCGCTACGCTCGCAATGACTTTTTATATTTTATTTCTGAAAAATTTTATTTTTAAATTTATCTCGATACTCTTCGCGCCTATCGTTGGTATGCAATTTTAAAATTTGATCATTCACTACCACATTAGAATTTTGGTTCATTTTATCTTTAATAGTTACAGGTAAAATTTTAAGTTGATATTTTCTAACTATTTTTTCTAACCAGCCACCCCAAAAACTAGGCAATTTTATGGTTTTAATCTGGCGACGTAAATTAGATTGCGCCCATTCAAAATTTGGTAAATATTTTTTTAGCCATTCGTTGGCTTGAGTAAATTTAATCCAAGTCCGATCTTTGTCATAAATCATTTTAAACTGCGACAACCAATAAATAAAATGGATATCAGATAAATTATTTTTAGCTGGTAATAATAATTTTTCTAGATTTAAACTATCTTCACTCACAAAAAACGACAAACAAATTTTATCTTGGGTGTCATTTTCTCTCGGTCGTAATTTAAAAATCTTTAACCAACTAACTGCTAAAAACCGGGTTAGCCAAATTCTATTTTTTTGCGTAATAATAAACAAATCTATGTCACTCTCGACTGTCGCATTTGAATAACTCAAACTGTTACAGACCGCGATCATTTTTATAAACGGAATCCAACGCAAAACTTTGCTAATCTTGATGACTTTTTTAAATTTCTTTTCAGCTATGCTATAACGAGTTAATCGGGTTTGAATAATCTCTGATCTGTTCTTTAAAAAATAAAAACCGTTGTGTTGCTGAATATTTTTTTCAACTTCAACGGTTGGTAAAAAATCTTTTTGAAATTGCCATTTTTGTAATTCAAATTCTGTTAATGGAAAATTAAAAATATCAAAATAAGTTAACACGGCTAATTTGTTCTTTAAGTCCATTTTATCTTATTTTAAAACTTTTTTTAAATACTGCCCGGTATAACTATTTTTAACTTGAGCTACTTGTTGAGGTGTACCCTGAGCCACAATTTGACCACCACGATCACCACCTTCAGGACCTAAATCAATTATCCAATCAGCTGACTTTATTATATCAAGATTATGTTCAATCACCAAAATTGAATTACCCTTTTCAACTAATTTATACAACACTTTAAGTAATTTATTAATATCTTCAAAATGTAAACCGGTGGTTGGCTCATCTAAAATGTATAAAGTTTTACCAGTCGCCCGACGTGACAATTCGGTCGCTAATTTAACCCGTTGAGCTTCACCACCAGATAAAGTTGTGGCTGGCTGACCTAATTTCATATAGCCCAACCCGACTTCCAAAAGAATATCTAACTTCTGTTTGATCGACTCATTATTTTTAAAAAACTGACTAGCTTCGCTTACGGTCATATCTAAAACCTCAGCAATATTTTTATTTTGATATAAAATTTCTAAAGTCTCGGCGTTGTAACGTTGACCTTTGCACTCTTCGCATTCAATATAGACGTCTGGTAAAAATTGCATTTCAACTTTAATCATTCCCTCACCACCACACGTCTCACAGCGACCCTTGTCTTTAACATTGAAACTAAAATGACCAGCCGTATAGCCTCTCATTTTTGATTCAGGCAACTCAGCAAATAAATCGCGAATATAAGTAAATAAACCCGTATAAGTTGCCGGATTAGAACGTGGCGAACGACCGATTGGTGATTGATCAATGTTAATCATTTTATCAAGATGTTGCACGCCAATTAAACTTTTACATTTACCTGGCAAATCAGAGGCATGATGCAATTCACGTGCCAAGGTTTTAGCTAAAATTTCAATTAACAAGGTTGACTTACCCGAACCCGATACCCCCGTAAAACATACAAATTTGCCTAAAGGAATTTTAACATTAACATTTTTTAAATTGAATTGTTGCGCACCTTTAATTGTTATAAATTTGCCTGTCGTTTGTTTACTTTGTTGCGGAGTCTCGATTTTTTTACAGTGTGATAAATATTGGCCGGTTAAAGATTTTTTATTTTTTAAAATTTGTTGATAAGTTCCCTGAGCAATAATTTCACCGCCTTGAATTCCAGCTCCTGGCCCCATATCAATAATTTGATCGGCGACTTGCATAGTTTGAGCATCATGTTCGACTACAATGACTGTATTGCCAATTTTTTTTAAATC
The DNA here is from genome assembly GCA_028707495.1 of Patescibacteria group bacterium. Lineage (NCBI taxonomy): Bacteria > Patescibacteria group bacterium. The sequence goes on along the minus strand of JAQWAS010000008.1, from coordinate 17,350 downwards.
CTTAAGTACGCTAATTAAATGTTCCACATCGCGCATATGTAGACCGATAGTTGGTTCATCTAATAAATAAATCAAACCCGACAAAGCTGAATTAATTTGAGTAGCTAATTTAACCCTTTGAGCTTCACCACCAGACAAAGTTAAGGATGAACGATCTAGTGATAAATATTCCAAACCTACATTTTCTAATGCCCGCAAACGTTGATCTATTTCTTTTAAAATTTGTTGACTAATAATTTTTTCTTTGGGCGTTAATTGATGATGAATTAATTTTTTATCTAATTTATCATTTTGTAATTGGTAAAAAAAATTTTGAGCCACCCGAATACTCATCTGGCTAATCTGTGCAATATTCTGTCCACCGACCGTCACCGCCAAAACTTCAGGCTTTAATCTTTGACCCTGACATTTCGGACAAGTGCGTTTACGCATATATTTTTTAATTTCACTCTGAATATATTCTGAAGGACTTTCCTTACATTTTTGATAAAGTTGATTTAAAATTCCTTCAAATACAATTTTTTCACCATCCACCACATAAAAGTCATCGCCCGTTCCATGTAAAATAATATCTAAAATCTTAACTGGTAAATCTTGAATTGCGACATCCAAAGAAAAATTATATTTAGTCGCTACTTGCTGTAATAATTTTTGCCACTGGCTATAATGAATTTTTAACCACGGTCGAATAGCTCCTTGATTGATGGTTAATTTTTTATTCGGTATAACTAAATCACTATCTGGTTCAAAGGTTACCCCCAAACCGTCGCAATGAGTACAAGCACCATAAGGCGAATTAAAAGAAAAAAAATGTGGTTCTAATAATGGAATATTAATACCACATTGAGGACATGATAAAAATTGACTAACTATAAGCTCTCGATTATCTTTAGTAGATTTAATGGTAGCTAAGCCCTTGCCAAGCTCTAAGGATCGTTTTAAAATTTGAATTAATTCTTTATCCGTCTGAGAATTAACCAACAAATCTTCGGTAATTACTACTTCTAAATCGTGAGCTTGATTTCTATCTATTGGCAATAATTCAAGTTCTTCTAAAAAATAAATCTCATCGTCGAATCTGACTTTGAGATAATTCATATTTTTAATCGCCTGAATAATTTTTTTTACTTGACCAGTTTTATCTTTGAAAATGGGGGCTAAAACAATAATTTTAGTATTTTTAAACTGACTATAAATCTTTTTTATAATTTGGTCTGTGCTTTGTTGAACGATTTCCTGTCCACAAATTGGACAATGCGGTCGACCAATGCGAGCAAATAGCAATCGTAAATAATCGTAAATTTCCGTAATTGTGCCCACTGTTGAACGTGGATTTTTGGTTAAAGTCCTCTGGTCAATAGCAATCGTCGGCGACAAACCTTCAATTTTATCCACGGCTGGTTTATCCATAATACCCAAAAACTGACGTGCATATGAAGCTAAACTCTCAATATAGCGTCGCTGACCCTCAGCATAAATCGTGTCAAAAGCCAAAGATGATTTACCAGAACCAGAAACACCTGTAATGACAGTAAATTGATTTTTAGGAATATCAACGTTAATGTTTTTTAAATTGTGGACACGAGCACCACGAATAACAATTTGATCTTTAGACATAAATCTAAAAAATTTGTTTTTTATTAGCAATTATTATAATATATTTTTAAAATCATATCAAGAGTAAAATAAAAATGAGGGAGTGAATCCTCACCCCCTCGTAATTTGTTCATCCAAGTTCCGGATGAACGACACCAAGTGCCGACCCCCCCATCTAGGACTCGCCCTGTCTCTGGCTATGACCTCGGCCATGCAGGTACTAATTGAGCCAAATAAGCTAATTCATCTGGGACAGTAACTATACACCATGTGCGTTTCCCGCATTTTTTTTCTTGACATGGCCCGTAAGAAACAGCATTCCCCATAATTAACACTCTACCACTTTCGATGTCTTCTCGGGTAATGTCACGAATCTTTCCCCTGGGGACACTAATAGACCCACAATGGGCACAACGTTCTAACGACATAGTCCTCCTCCTCCTTTGGATTAAAATTTATTTTTGTGGAAAAATATAATATCTTTCCAACTGGGAGGACGAAAATCTTCTTTATTCATTTTGACTCCTCATTTGAATGTGCATAAATAATAACAATAATTTATAACATACATCTTTAAAATTCGTTTGTCAAGTGGTTAAATTTATTTGACTTCTTAAATCCTCTTTGCTATAATAAATATAATTTATTAAAACAATCTTATGCAAATTATTAACTTATCTCAAATTATTGTTTCGGTTTTATTAATCATAGCTATTTTACTTCAAAGTCGTGGTAGCGGTTTATCAGGCGTTTTTGGTGGCGGTGATAATATCTACCAAACCAAACGTGGAGCTGAAAAATTTATTTTTATAGCTACTATTATTTTATCGATTATTTTTTTTGGTTTAGCTATTGCTAATATACTTATTTAAGTTTAAATTAAATATTTTTTTAATAGTTAGGCGAGAAGAACTCTATGTCTTGTTTAATTATTAATTATCAAGTGTGGCCTATTTTTTAAATACAATTAAAAATTTTTGGCATAAATGGCACAATCCAGAATATCAACGCCTTCGTCAGCAAAATGATCTTGACTTAAAATTAGTCACCCAACTTTCAAAAAAAAGAATGCCATCTCTTAAGCAATTAAAATATTTGCCCAGTTTTTTACATAACTATGAAAAAAATATCCTACGACTTCTACTCATTATTATTCTAATTTGTGTAGTTTTCTTGGCTATTAGAGCTTATCTTGTTCACACCCAAATTACACCTCTTCCCGGTGGCGAATATCGTGAAGGTTTAATTGGCAATCCGCAATACATTAATCCTGTTTTAGCACCATTAAACTCAGTTGACCAAGACCTCAGCACTTTAATTTATTCAGGCTTGTTAAAATACGATCAAAATTCAACCCAACCTTATAAATTGGTTAATGATTTGGCTAGAGAATATACAATTGACGAACCTAATAAAACTATAACTTTTAAAATTCGGGATAATGTTTATTGGCATGATGGCCAACGCTTAACAGCTAATGATGTTATTTTTACTTTTGAATTATTAAAAACTAAAGAATATCAAAGCCCATATTTATCGCAATTTAAAGATATTCAAATTGAAAAAATTGATGATTTTAGTTTAAAAATTGTTTTACCAGAAATTTTCTCGCCATTTTTAAATTATTTAACCGTCGGCATTTTACCTCAACACATTTGGCAGACTATCCCCTTAAATCAATTTACTCTAGCTCAATATAATTTAAAACCAATTGGGAGCGGTCCTTTCCAATTTGAAAATTTAGTTAAAGATAAATTTGGTTTTATTAAAACTTATACTCTGAAAAAAAACAACAACTATTACGATCAGCCAGCCTATTTTGATAAATTAAATTTTAAATTTTATTATTCAAATGAAGATGCTCTCTCGGCCTTGGAAAGTAAACAAATTGATGGCTTTCTAGTTCGCCAAATTTATCAGGATTTAATTGATAAAAAATGGATCAATCATCAATCGCTCTACCTCCCTCAATACACAGCTATTTTCTTTAATAATCAAAAAATTACCAATAAAACTTTGCGACAAGCCTTAGCTTATGCGATTAACAAAGAAGAAATTTTAACTCAATTAAACTCGCCGGCATATTTAATTAATTCTCCACTAACTTTTAATTTGATTAACATTGAAAATGCACCAGAAAAATACGATTTTAATCCTGAAATAGCCAAACAACTTTTAGAAGCTGACGGCTGGCAATTACAGGATGGCGTTTACCAACAAGATGATAAAAAACTACGTGTAGCTTTAAGTGTAGCCGACACTCCCATCGATCAAAAAATCGCCCAAATCGTTCAGCGGGAATGGCAAGCTCTTGGCATAGAAACTGCTATTCAAACCTATCCAGTTTCTCAGCTCAAAGAAGAAATTATCAATCAACGCGATTATCAAATTTTACTTTTTTCAATTGTAACCAATCTCGACCCTGATCCCTATCCCGTTTGGCATTCAAGTCAGGCCGGCAGTGGAATTAATTTATCTGTTTTTAAAAATGACCAAGTCGATAAAATTTTAGAAAAAGCCCGACATGTTTTTGATACTACTATTCGCAATCAAGATTACCAACAGTTTCAAGAGCTATTAATCGAACAAACACCAGCTATATTTCTTTACAATCAATCTTACACTTATTTAATTAATCAACGTATTTTAGGCATAACTGAAATTAAAGCGCCAGACTTTTCAACGCGTTTTAATATTATTAATCGGTGGTTTATTGAAGGTAAAAAACAATTTTAATTATAACGATGTAATTAGCAAAAACCCCACGCCTTTTTAAAATCAGGGGATGTGGTGAAACTGGTAGACACGCAACGTTCAGGGCGTTGTCCCGTTTACGGGGTGGGAGTTCAACTCTCCCCGTCCCCATTTATAAACAAATAACTTAAATTAATGTTAAAACAAAAAACAATTCAAAACAAAAATGATAAATTACGCCTAATTTTTCTTGGTGGCATGGAAGAAGTCGGTCGCAACATGACTATTCTTGAAAATCAAAATGATATCATTATTATTGACATGGGTTTACAATTTCCAGAAGAAGATATGCCAGGAATTGACTATATTATTCCTAACATCTCTTATCTCAAAGATAAATTAAATAAAATCCGTGGCGTAATTATAACTCATGCTCATTATGACCATATTGGTGGTATCCCACATTTAATGGCTGACTTGGGCAATCCCATTATTTATGGCACCGATTTAACTAATGCTATTATTCGCAAACGCCAAGAAGACTACAAGAACTGTCCGGTTAAATTAAGATTACGTAATATTAATAATACAACCAGATTGGTTTTGGGCGGATTTAGGCTTGAATTTTTTAAGGTTACTCACAATATTCCGGGCAGTATGGGCGTAGCGATTAATACCCCACAGGGTATAATTATTCACACTGGCGATTTTAAATTAGATATGAATCCAACCGCCTCTGAACCGCCCGATATCTCTAAAATTGCTCAATTTCAAAATCGCAATGTTTTAGCTTTGCTTTCTGATAGCACTAATGCTGATTGTCCGGGTCATCAATTTACTGAAAAACAAATTGAGTATAATTTAGAAGAAGTTTTTCGCCAAGCCAAAGGCAGAATTATTGTCGCCACCTTTGCTTCGCTTTTAAATCGTATTCAACAAATTATTTGGTTGGCTGAAAAATTAGGTAAAAAAGTAGCCATTGAGGGTTTTAGTATGAAAACTAATGTTGAAATTGCTAAACAGCTTGGCTATTTAAAACATAAAAAAAATACTATTATTTCATTGAGAAAAACTCAAAATATTCCGGATAATAAATTAATCGTCGTTTGCACTGGAGCTCAAGGTGAAGATCGAGCCGCTTTAATGCGGATTGCTCACGATGAACACAAGGATATTAAAATTGGTAAAAACGATACGGTTATTTTTTCTTCTTCAGTTGTGCCAGGTAATGAAACTAGTGTGCAAAGACTTAAAGATGATCTCTATCGTAAAGGCGCCGATGTAATTCATTATCAAATGGTTGATATCCATGCCGGTGGTCACGCCAAGCAAGAAGATTTAAAATTAATGTTAAAATTGGTTAGTCCTAAATATTTAATTCCCATCGAAGGCAATCTATCTCTTTTAAAGGCCCACGAACGCTTAGCTAAAGGCATGAACTTCCCAGAAAAAAATATTTTAATTCCAGTCAATGGTCAAATTGTTGAATTTGCAAACGGCCAAGCTAAATTAACGAACAAAAAAGTTTGTACTAATGACATTATGGTTGATGGCCTTGGTGTTGGTGATGTCAGCAATATTGTTCTCCGCGATCGACGCACTATGGCTGATGACGGTATGTTGGTGGTTATTGCTACCGTTAATAAAAGTAGCGGTAAATTATTAAATAATCCCGATATTATTTCACGTGGTTTTATTTACATGAAAGAAAATAGAAAACTCATCGAACAAGTCCGCAATAAAGTTAAACAATTAGTTCAAAATCAAGACGTGTCTAAACCTGGCAATGAAGATCAATTGAAAAATAAAATTCGTGACGAAATTGGTAAATTCTTATTTAAAGAAACTGAGCGTCGACCATTAATTTTACCAGTCATTATTAGTCTTTAAATTAAATCTATGTCTCAACTTATTTTTTCTGGCATTCAGCCCTCAGGTCAAATTCATTTAGGTAATTATTTAGGCGCGATTCAAAACTGGGTGCAACTCCAAAAGGAATATCAGTGTATTTATTCAATTGTTGATCTGCACGCCATGACTGTTGATTATGATGCTAAAAATTTTCAACAACGCATTTTGGAAACCGCTGCTACTTTGTTAGCTTGTGGCATTGATCCTAAAAAATCCATATTTTTTGTTCAGTCGCACGTCCCTCAACACACTGAATTGACTTGGATTTTTAATACTTTACTGCCTATCAGCGAATTAGAACGCATGACGCAATTTAAGGACAAAGCTCAACAACACAAAAATAATATTAACGCTGGACTTTTTACCTATCCCATCCTTCAATCCGCTGACATTTTATTGTATAAAGCTGATGCTGTACCGGTTGGTGAAGATCAAGTCCAACACATTGAATTAACTCGTAAAATTGCTAAAAAATTTAACAATAAATTTGGCGACTATTTCCCTGAGCCTAAAGAACTCATTACTCAAGCGCCACGCATCATGTCATTAACTGATCCGACTCAAAAAATGAGCAAAAGCCATGGTGAAAAAACTTACATTGCCCTAACTGATGAGCCAGAAATAATTAGAAAAAAAATCATGTCAGCAGTAACTGATACTGGAGATTCTAAAACCATGAGTCCAGGTGTAATTAATTTATTTACTTTATTAAAAATTGTAGCTGACAAAAAAACTGCCGATAAATTTGAGCAAGAATATAAAACCAATAAAATCAAGTACTCAGAGCTAAAAACTGTTTTAGCTGATAATGTTGTTGATTTATTAAAACCAATTCAAAAGCAATATCAAACTTTAATCCAAAAACCTGATCAAGTTTGGAAAACTTTAGATCAAGGCGCGCAACAAGCCGAAAAAATTGCCAGCAAAAATATGACTGAAATAAAAAAATTGACTGGCTTGATAAAATAAATTTAAATTATCAAAAAAAACGACCTACGCGATGTAGGCCGTTTTTTTGATATGAATTTATTTAATCAAACTATTGTTAGGAATTTTCTCTAGATTTTCATTAGTAATACCCAAGGCTAATGTTCTGAATATCTCCAAAATATTTTTGGGTTCAACACGATAGGCCTGACCATCTTCATGCACATACCAAACCCGACCACCTTCTTCTACTTGTAACAATAATTGACCTTTTAATCGATTAGCTAAGTTTGCGTCTGTTTGTAATTTAACTGGAGCTGGATTATATGGATTGTAACCATTCTCTATCTCATGTTTGTCTGAATAGCCATCGCCATCTGTGTCCAAATTCGGATCAATGGTACTAGTATTAACTGGGATTTTACTTAAGTCTGCGTCAGTAATACCCAAAGACAATTCTCTGAATAAAGGTAAGGCTTTATATTGTTCAATCAAATATCTTGTGTTCTTTTGTTTGTCAACATACCAAACCCTACCTCGGCTTTCAACCTGTAATAATAATTTACCACCCAAGCGACGCCTTAAAGTTTCATCAATAACTTTAATATTACAAATTTCTATACTATTGTCAGTTGCTTGTTTTAATGTGACAACTATTTTTTTGTTTAAATATTTATTAATATCGTCGACTTGATTACTAAAAATCAAAGCTGAATTAAAACTACCATCATCACTTGTAAAATAATATCTGCCATTGGCCAACTTTAATTCGCCTAAATATTGTTGATAAGCATCGATATCTTCTGGTATATCACTTGGATCACCAGATGGCATATAAGTACAACCTTGTTCTCCATCATCATTCCATAGAATTGTTGAACCGCAAGCATTAGAGAAACCATAATTGTCGGCATGACCGTATGAATAAATATCGAAACCATCGTTGTCAATAATAATATTTTTCATAACTTCAAATGGACCATCAAAAATTCTTAATCCCACATCAGCCGACCCACTACATTTATTACCCTCTATACGACCATAATTGGATTGACCAAAAAATGAGATACAATAAGAATGTCCATTTTTCCCTGGACCAATATCATAAATTTCATTATCTAAAACACTATTATTAGTTGAATAATACAACATTTCTATAGCGGCGGTTTTTATATCATGAATAATATTATCTTGAAAAGTTGAATTGGTAACTGCTTTAGCTGCCCGGCCATAATGATCGCCGGCATGAATGCCATAAACATAGTTTTTAATCTCAAAATTCTTAACCGTTACATTCTTGGCGTTATGTATTTTAATAGCATGCGAATAATCTTCCTGACCTTCAAAACTACCACCGTTTAAAATTGCGCCATTACCGTCTAAAACTATATTTGATTCCTCGATATAGATTGCAGCCGATTCTGGATAAATAAATCCGTTTAGTAATGGAGCTGGTGATAAATTATATTCTTTGGGTTCAAGTTTAATACTATCTAAGATAAAATAAACGCCATTAACATTGTGAACTCGCCCTTGATAAGTCGATGGATCGGTTAAATCTACAATTGGCAAATCTTCTTCTGTACTACAACTACGTGACAAAATAGGTGTTCCACCAGTACAACCCTCTGGAGATGAATTTAACAATGTTCTAGTTTTTATACCGTTGTTACACTCACCCCAGTCGGAATAGGTGAAGGAGGTACAAACTCCTGTTGGTAATGGTGGCAATGATGGTGTACAACTTTGAGTTAAAACCGGACTGCCCCCCGTACAACCGGCAGGAGATGAAGTCAAAATAGTACGTGTTTGTTGGCCATTATTACATCCACTCCAATCGGAATAGGTGAAGGATGCGCAGGTCTCAGTTGGAGGAACCGCATCGGTGGAATACGAAATCTCAACACTAATTAATTGCGGTGTTATGGTATCATCTATGGTTTGTAAAATCGCCTTCCATCTTAAATCAGAACCTGTTGTAACAAAAGTACGCTCTGGTTCACGCGGGGCAATCTCTATCCAATTTTTTCCACCATTATTACTCAAATAATAATTAATATCAGTTCCCCATGGTTCGTCGTAGTTTATGACCGTAGTTGCCTTAGTAATGTTTTTGCTTGTGGTATCTATTGTTTTGGATTGAGCAATATTTGACCTTTCATATCGAGGCATTGCTAAATTGATTCTTTGAAAATAAATGTCCCAATCATCTTCTAAACCTTCTATCTCCCCTTCTATTGTATATGGTTTACTTTGCCAAACTGCTATATAATCATCATGCCTACCGGCCGTAATAACAGGATCATATCTCAACCCTCTCTCATATGAGCTAATTCTAAATTCTTCGCCATGTTCATTACCATCATTATAATATCTTTGAACAATTACATCATCACTCCTTGGAAAACCATCTACAATACAACAGTCTTCATCACTGGGATAACTCCCCCTTAAACGAGACATTATAACAATAAAATCATAGTTGTGTTGGTTATAAATAACTTTAGGGGGACTAATTTCTTCGCCAGGAGAAGTAAAACCATGTGGTCCTTCAATAGAAGAACCTAAGCGTTCTCCATTACTATTAAATCTCTGTATACGTACCACGTCCTCGATAACATCCTGACCCGGTTCATAACTATGCCAGACTATTATAAAACCATTATCCTTACTAATAGTGATGTCTGGATCCGTAGGGGCATTAACAGTAGTAATACCCACGTCAACTCTAAATTCTCCGCCAGCAGGATATCCATCACTATAAAACCTTTGCGCATAAATTCCTTTTGTCCCAGTACTTTTTTGCCAAGTAATTATATAACTTCCATCCGGATTCATATCTATAGCGGGGGTTATCTCTGCTGTTGTGTCTCCTACGCTGATTTCTCCACTTATTTTATTGCAATTAGCATCAAATTTTTGAGCCTTAATCACATTGTTTTCCATGTCTGTCCAAGCGATAACAAAATTACCGTTTGCATCTGCAGCCACGACCGGATTAATTTGCCAGCCATCTGTAAAAGTGTTCACTTGAAATTCATTCCCCTCGCCAGAACCTTGAGCCTGTGATGAAACGGGAATTTCATTAAAGTAGGAATCATATTTCTTTGCATAAATATCAAAACCACTTCCAGTTTCATGTTGGTCATAGCTAACCCACGTAATTACAGTTTCATTGCGTCCATCTGTGGCAACGTCTGGCCAAGCAGGTTCAGCCTGTACATCATTATTAACCTTAAATTCACCACCTATTTTATTTCCATTATAATCAAACCTTTGGCTATAAATATCATGTGTTCTGTCTGATTCATTTATACCTCTCCAAACTATTACAAAATTACCATTTATATCTGAATCTACCGCGGGATCTTGTTGTACTTCAGTAAGGTTAGTATTAACTAATTGTTCAGACGGAATATTATTATCCGCAATATAATTTTTAGTTAGCCTAACAGAATCATAATTTTCCCAATAAGCGCTTGTATAAACGCTGTCTTGATATGTTTTATTCCAAAAATCTTCCGTAAATGTATAACTACTCGCCTCAACCTCATTCGGCATTAAAAAAACTCCCGTACCTAGGACAAGAGCCATAACACAAACTGAATAAATCAGCTTGTTAAAAGTTGTTTTTGTGACCCTTTTTTTGTTTTGCATAGATTTTTTGTAAATTAGTTAAAATGTGCTAGCTCTGACTAGCTGACTTCATTATATCATATCTTGTCCAAAAAGTCAATAAATGGCTTATTTAAGCCACGTACTTGATATTTAAAAAGATTAAATCTTTAAAATTTTCCTGTGATTTATACTTAAAAAGACTATCTTATCCACTTTTTCTATAAAAAATCAATTTTTCTGTGTAAAACCTGTGGATAACTCACTGTTTTCACTTTTAAATTAGTTTCTTTAACTCACCCCCCCCAACCAATTCTGGGCAATGTTCTTAAATTAATAAATTTTTAACTGAGGATCTTTGGCATCAATAAAACTTTTAATTTTATCCATATAAATTTTAATATCATTTTAGTTGTATGTTATATACATACAATTGTATGCTGTTTACATACATTTGTCAAATTCCTCGACTCAACCCACTTCTTTTCCAACTTTACACAATATTTTTTTAAAACTGCTTAATTTATAATCTTCAAAATCTCATCAATTTTTTCCTTTGCCATTTCTTTATCTCGAGCCTCAACTGTTAAGCGCAAAATTGGTTCTGTGTTTGAAGGTCGCACATTAAACCACCAATCATCAAATTCAATTGTAATGCCGTCTATTTCGTCGCGAATATTATCTTTATAATGTTGTCGAATCAAATCTGAGGCTATGTCTTTATCATCTATTTTTAAATTAACTTCATCGGCTCGATAGTATAATTTAAAATCTTTAATAATTTCAGAAAGCAAGCGGCCATCTTCTGAAATGGCTTGTGTAGCTAAAGCCAGAGCAATAAAACCATTATCAGCATAAAAATTATCTTTAAAAGCAAAATGAGCTGAAACCTCACCACTCATTAAACCCCCCTCTTCTTTCATATGTCGCGCTAAATTGCGATAACCCACTTCACTCCGAATCGCTTTGCCACCCCATTGTTGAATTAATTCCGGTACTGCGTGTGAACAAATTAAATTATAAGCAATGCCCGACCCTGGATGTAATTTTAAAAAGGCCCGAGCTAAAACCAACAAGACCATGTCGCCAGGTATAAAATTACCGACTTCATCAACTAAAAACATCCGATCGCCATCAACGTCAAACATCACGCCAAAGTCTGCACCCTCTTGAGTAATTTTAGTCGCAATTTTTTCTTCCGCACATTGAGTTAAGGGATTGGGCGGACGATTAGGAAAATCTGCATCTGGCTCAATAAATAATGGTATCGGCTGACAACCCATTTTTTCTAAAATTGTCATCGCCATTTTACCATTCATACCATTGCCAGCATCCACAACTATTTTTAAGGGCTTAATTTTAGTTAAGTCTATAAAATTTAAAATATGTTTTAAATGATCATTAAAAATATCTTTAGTTTGTAATGTACCAGCTAATTCTTCGGCTTTTAGAGGTAAATCTATTTCTTGCATAACCTGATATAATTCTTCGCCACTAATAAATAAAATACTATTTTTTAAATCTGGATCAGCCATCACCATTTTAAAACCACCGTATTCTGGTGGATTGTGCGAAGCTGTGCCCATAATCCCACCATCATATTGATAATGCCCCACTGCAAAATATAGATCATTAACTGAAATTAAACCCAAATCATCAATTTTAACGCCATATTTTAAAATCGTTTCAATTAATTTTTTGATCAAAGGTTCGGACGATTGACGAATATCTCGCCCGACTGCTAATTTTAATTCTGAAATGGGTTTATTTAATTTTTGCGATAAAATATAAATCAAAGTCTGAGCGATTTTCTCGGCGATTTCGGGATTAATTTGTTCCGGAAAAACACCTCGAATATCGTAAGCTTTAAAAATTGTTTTATCCATAAAAATAAAATTTAAAAATTAATGTTTATTAACATATTTTAACACGCTTTTCGGCTTAAAACAAATAAAAATGCCTCTAGTTAGGACTAGTGGCATGTTTTTTTCTAGTGATTCTTTGATTTTTTTCTAAAAGATCTAGAACCGCTTGTCTTTGTTCGGGTTGACCAAAATTAATTTGTCTAACTAGCTCAAAGGCGATTTCGAAACTATCTTGACCACAATTAATTTGACTTATGGGTCTATCTTGAGGATAATCTGGACCTAGAGCCGAATAATAATATCGATCATCAACCCCCTTATATATCCAAACTACCTCTGGCAAATAATTGCCATTACCGCTAGACTCTTGCTCATTAGAAACCATTCTTTCCTCCTGATAAAAATAGTTTATATTATTAAGAACTAAATATAGTTTAATCTTTTAAAATATTTTGTCAAGCCCTGATTATGCTAATTAAATTATCTTTAATTTTATATTGTTTAATTATTTGCCAACTTGTATATTTAAATAATCTTTCTAGCTCTTTTAAAGTAAAGGCATGATAATAACGTTGAATAATTTTATTTTGTAATTTCCAAGGAATTAAAGTGTCTCCTTTTTCTAAATTTTTAGATTTAAAATTTAATAATAAATGCCACAATTTATATTTAAAAATTAAATTCCATTTTCTAAGATTCCAATTGGTCATAATTAAATATCCACCAGGCTTAATAATACGTTTAATTTCTTTTAAAACTTGCTGTCGTAAATCCACATCTGGAATGTGCTGAAAAGCAGCAATACAAAACACTGCATCAAATTTTTTGTCTTCAAGGGGCAAGGATTGAGTCATGTCACCAACTAAAAATTTATAATTTGAGGCTGGATAATTAACTCGAGCCAATTTTATTAGATTTGCGCTAATGTCAATTCCAGTGTAATCTATATTTAGATCGGTAAAAACTTGAATCAAACGACCATTGCCACAACCCAGATCTAAAATTTTATCATTTGACTGAACATATTTTTTAAATTCTAACATTTCTGGCCAAGGCTTGACCCGAGTCTGCGAAAAATGATTAGCAATTAATTCATAGTCCTGTCGTGTCTTGCTAATTAAATTTTTAACTTTATTTTTTTGCATTTTAATAATTTTACAAATTGGTCAATTTTTCTATTCCTTATTAAAGAGAAATAGAAAATAACTGGTCATTGCGAGCGTAGCGAAGCAATCTCGTAAATAAATGCCTCGTGTGCCAATTTACGGGATTGCCACGGTCGTCCGCCGAGTCGACGGGCTCCCTCGCAATGACACTTTAAAACAACGATGTTCTTCGCCACCGACTAGTGAACAGAAATGATGTTATCTACTCACTACACACTACTCACTACAACCTAAAAAAATGTCTAACGAAAAAATAATTCAAAACTTAATTCATAGTCATCATATCACTAAAAAAGATTTGGATAAAGCCAAGCGTCAATTTTGTGATTCTAAAAAAATAATTTCTAATGTTAATTTATTAAAAACTTATCGTCAATTGATTAAAAATAAAAAAATCCAATCGAATAAAAATTTAGAAAAACTTTTAGTCTGCCGACCCGTTAGAACTTTATCTGGCGTAGCTATTATCACTGTCTTAACTAAGCCCTATCCTTGTCCGGGAAAATGTTTATATTGCCCCCAAGAAAAAAATATGCCAAAAAGTTATTTATCTAACGAACCAGCGGTGATGCGAGCTATTTTGTGTCAATTTGATCCCTACAAACAAGTTCAGGGTCGTTTAAAAAGTTTATATCAAACTGGCCATCCAACTGATAAAATTGAGTTGATAATTTTGGGTGCGACTTGGTCAGCTTATCCTCGACAATATCAAACTTGGTTTATTAAACGTTGTTTTCAAGCCGCTAATGATTTCAATAAACGCAATCAACCTCTAAAACAAAGTTTATCTCAGGCTCAAAAAATTAATCAAACCACCCAACATCGTATTATTGGTTTGTCAATTGAAACCCGACCAAATCTAGTTAACGAAAAAGAAGTTATTCGTTTAAGAAAATTAGGATGCACGCGTATTGAAATCGGTGTCCAAACTATTTTTAATGATATTTTGCAAAAAAATAAACGTGGTCATCAAGTCCAAGCGACTATCCAAGCCACTAAATTATTAAAACAAGCTGGCTTTAAAATCTGCTATCATATGATGCCGAATTTACCCAGTTCTACTTTAAAAAAAGATTTAGCCATGTTTAAAAAATTATTTTCTAGTCCAGACTTTCAACCTGACATGTTAAAAATTTATCCTTGCACGGTGGTAAAGGGTTCGCCCTTATATAAAATTTGGCAACAGAATAAATATAAACCTTATACTCAAAAACAATTAATTGATTTACTAATTAAAATTAAGCTTATTTTACCACCTTATACTCGAGTCAATCGCTTAATTCGCGATATTCCGTCCATTTCAATTGAGGCTGGCAACAAAGTCACCAACTTGCGAGAAATTATACAAAAAAAAATGGCTCAGCAAAATTTAGCTTGCCAATGTATTCGTTGTCGTGAAATTAAAAACGAACAAATCAATTTTAAAAATGTTAAATTTAAAATAATTCAATACTCAGCTTCAGGTGGTATAGAATATTTTTTAAGTTATGAAGATGTTAAAAATAATAAACTGCTAGCTTTTTTAAGATTAAGATTGCCAGAAAAAAAATTTAACCCTTTTCTACAAAATTTAAATTTAATTGATTGCGCCTTGGTGCGCGAGCTGCATACTTATGGTCAATTAATAAATTTAAATTCCAAAAATAAGCAGGCCAGCCAACACAAAGGTTGGGGAAAAAAATTAATGATACAAGCGGAAAAAATAACTCAAAAAAATAACTATTCTAAATTAGCGGTTATCGCCGGAATTGGTGTGCGTGAATATTATCGAAAATTGGGATATAAATTGGATGGGACGTATATGGTAAAAAATGTATAAAATTATCCCTCTTGCCAATTGGCAAAAGGGATTAAGGTTAAAAGGTACAAGTTACAAGATTTACCCCCTCACCAATAAATTGGTGAGTGGGGGTTAGATTGAAACTACTTGGCGGCCACGCAGATCCTCACCCGAGTTCGAAGGAACGCAGTAGCGGACCCTAACCTTGCCGTCGCAGAAACCGACGCCAGGGACATCACCATCGGCATAGCGCGAGCCGGCGCAAATAGTCCAGTTCTCGCCATCGAGATGTTTACCAGACTTCCAGTGATAGAAGAGTTCCAATATCTGGCGCTCTTCTAAAGTGATAACATTGATATTTTTTGCTTTAAGATCATTGGCAGAAAAATTTTTGAGCTCTTTATCGGCCTCGACGCGATAACGAACCAAAACAATATAGTTATGATCTGTTTTTCTGATCGAGGTGATGGTATTGAGATTGTCGATGTAACGCCAAGATGCGAAACGAGAAGCCATTTTCTCGAAAAGACGATTAGGCGTCATGCCTTGAGCAACACAAATCGGGAAATCGATGTCGCCTTGAGGCTTCGGCATTAGCACGTTAGAAAAGTCAATTTTGAGACCAAAAACCTCGAGGTAAAAACGAGACCATTCATTGAGTGTCGTATTGCCGACAATCTCTTTGATAGCTCGTTCCATCGCCTCTCTTATTTTTTCCTTTGACCCGACAACTTTCTGTGCTTCCGCTTTAGTTAGATCAGCCGGAACAGCTTCAATCAAAGCGGCGGTTAATTCTTTCATTTGACCTGCGGTCATTGTTTGGACTGTCTCTTGGTTTCCCATGAGCAATTCCTCCTTGTTAATTTTGTGAATGTTCTGACACAGAAACCTTTTCTGTATCTATTTATATAATACAACATCTAAATTTTTTGTCAACCCAATCTGGATGGATAATTTTAAACTTTTACAAAACCTAATTTCAAAGTAATCCCACTTTTAATTTATAAAAAATTAAAAGAGGCGTTCCACTGGGAACGCCTCATGTTTTGCCTCTGATTCAAAGAGGCGCACGGCTAGGTGATTTTCATCACCCGGCCATAGTTGTCAGGAATAACCGCGAGATCGGATGGAAA
This sequence comes from Patescibacteria group bacterium, assembly GCA_028707495.1. Taxonomy (NCBI): domain Bacteria; species Patescibacteria group bacterium. The sequence goes on along the minus strand of JAQWAS010000008.1, from coordinate 663 downwards.
ATATTTATTATAACCGGATTTAACAGCCGATTCCTCGGCCGTCAAGGAAACAATCTTCAGATTGTATCCTGGCGGTGTCGCGGCGAATAAGTAGTCGTGAATTCCATCTCGATTTCGGTCAGCGACGGTGCTGATTGGTCTTATTGGACTGGCGGCGCCGATGGCGGTGGCGGTGGCGATGGTCGTGACGTCGGTGATGTCGACGATGTCGATGTAATTATTATATTCTTTGGCGATGACCAGACCGCCAGGATCGGGGTCGACAGCCGGGATAATCGTTGCGTTACTGGGAGCCAAAGCCGGATCGAGATCGCGATCGAGATCGTGTGATGCCATCATTGCCATAGCAATGAACAACATCAGCATAACAATGAGAATGTTTTTGTTCATTCAACCTCCTTACTTTTCCTTTTCGCAAGGTAGCTATCTACCTTTACGCGATAAATTTTTTCAAAAAATTTTTTATAAAAAGATCTATCTAAATTATTTACTAATTAAATAGTAGCACTTTATAAATTTTTTGTCAATAGCTAACTGGTGCATTCTACTCCGAAGTGAAACATCAAGACAACTTAAAGGGGCACACGTTTTCAAGTAAAATGATTATTGAGCAATCAATAATTAACTTGATAAACAATATGCCCTACAAACATTTTACCTTAG
>JAQWAS010000007.1:33976-54004 GCA_028707495.1 Patescibacteria group bacterium | reverse complement strand
CCATCAAGGATTGGTTTAATCCAACGAAGTTTTTCTTCGATTGTTGATTTGGGCATAGTTTTAGACATGCCCCTAGTTTAGCAAAAAGTGCAATATGTGTGTACACATTACCTTATCCCCTTGACAATAATTTATATTTATGATAAGATATAAATAATAGTTCTTTAATATTTAAAAGGGAGATTATAATGAAAATAAGTGAAATTCTCGCTCTTGTTGTCATAATGATTATATCCATCACAGTCTTGGCAGTCTGTTTAGCCCTGAGCTACTGTGCTGGTGCGGCAATCGGCTGGGCTCTTCTTCCTGAGGGATCAAGTATTAAAATTGTGGCAATTCCAATCTCTGTTGTTGTCGGAGTAGTATTCTACTGCGTTTGTTGGATCTCCGATACATTAAGTTCTGCCAAAAAACGAAAATATGACAGAATCGTGCAGTCAACTTTGATTGGTTTTCCAGTGGGGGTTGTTATAGCTCTGTTGGTGTTCTCACCAATACTAGGGGCTTCAAAGGTTGAAGATTTTATTCACAATCCTGTTGCCTTTATTCTGATTGGTGGAGCTATGGGGGCTATGATCGGATTCATGCTTTCGGTTTGTATACCTGAAAAAACTGAAAAACCTTCGCCGAAAACCATCAAATCAGCTCTTCCAAAGACTCCATCACCCACCGTAACATCGACACCCCTTCCGCCAACGATAGTTACACCGATTTCCACTCCCATTCCCGGACCGAGCCCCGCTTTACTCCAAGTAATATGCGGCGCTCTCGGTAAAAAACCCTAACTTGAGGGTAACAACAGCTACGACAGAAAATGACACTGCCGTAGCTTTTTTATTTACTTTAATTCTAAAACCTGCTAGAATAATAATAATTTATAAAATATTTTATATGTCCAAACACGTTTTAATTGCTATGGCCTGGCCGTATGCCAATGGTTCTCTCCATTTGGGCCATGTTGCCGGTTTGCTACCGTCCGACATTTTGGCTCGCTACTATCGTCTTAAGGGCGATAAGGTTTTGTTTGTGACTGGTTCTGATTGTCACGGTACGCCGATTTGTTATAAAGCCCAAGAACAAAATAAAACACCACAAGAAATTGCCGATTTTTATCATCAAGAATTCAAAGATTCTTTTGCTAAATTAAGTTTTTCTTTTGATTTGTATGGACAAACTACTTCCGAGGAGCATAAAAAAATAGTTCAAAAATTATTTTTAAACTTGTATGAAGAAAATTTAATTTACGAAAAAGAAGAACAACAATTTTATTGTCCTAAATGTCAAAAATTTTTACCGGATCGTTATATTGAGGGTCAATGTCCTAAATGTAATTCTTCCAACGCCCGTGGTGATCAATGTGATGATTGTGGAGCCTTACTCGATCCACAAGATTTAATCAATCCTCAATGTAAATTGTGTGGCACTGCCCCAGAATTAAAGCCAACCAAACATTTATATTTAAAATTATCAGCCATAGAGAAAGATCTAAAAAAATGGCTGGAGCATACTACTTATTGGCGCACAAATGCTCTAAATTTTACCCAACAATTTTTAGCTCAAGGACTTAAAGATCGAGCTATTACTCGCGATATTGATTGGGGAGTTGAAGTGCCCATCCAAGGTTATGAAAATAAACGTATTTATGTTTGGTTTGAAGCGGTGAGTGGCTATTTCTCTATGAGTCAAATTTGGGCCAAACAACAAGGCGACGAAGATTTATGGAAAAAATGGTGGCAAAACAAAAATAGTTTTCATTGTTATATTCACGGCAAAGATAATATTCCCTTTCACACTATTATCTGGCCTGCCATTTTAATGCCCCAAAAATTTAATTTACCCAATCAAATTATTTCATCCGAATATTTAAGTTTGGAAGGCAAACAATTTTCCACTTCAAGAAATTGGGCGGTCTGGTTACCAGATTATTTAGCCAAATATCCGGCAGATGCTTTACGCTATTATTTATCTATTAATGGTCCAGAAAACCATGATGCTGATTTTTCTTGGGAAAATTTTACCCAGCGTTTTAATAGTGAGTTAGTTAATAACTATGGTAATTTTGTTCACCGGACGTTAAGTTTAATTGGAAAATATTTTGATCACCATCTACCTGAAGTTAAAAAAATGTCTGACAATAGTAAAGATTTATTAAAAAATTGTCAAAAAGTTTTTGAACAAGCTGGTCAATTTTTAGAACAAGGTGAAATTATGAAAGCCATTAAAACTATTATGGATTTAGCTCAACAAGGCAATCAATATATAGATCAACAAGCTCCTTGGCGAGAATCAGATGAAAACAAAAAAGCCGAATGCCTTTCCACTTGCGCTCAATTAATTTATAATCTAAGTATTTTGTTTTATCCCTTTATTCCACAAACGTCTGAAAAATTACATGATCTTCTAAATATCCAATCCGACCAAGTTACTTGGCAATATAGCGAATTAGAAGCTGGCAAAAATTTTGATAAGTCAGTACCTTTATTTGAAAAAATAGATGCAGAATTGGTACAAGAAGAAAAAGAGAAATTGGGATAACCGATTAATAAAATTCAAACTAAATAAAAAAAGCCCGTCTTGGGCTTTTTAAAATTGAAAAATAAAAATTTTAGAAGCTCCAATCTTCAGTTGATCCTAAAGTTCTAGTTCCTCCTTTGGTAAATTCGTTTTTACCAGCCTTAACTGAACCCAAATCTCCTTCCATCCAAAAATTAATTATATAATCATCGTGGCTAACCTGAATAAAATAATCGCACGGTCCAACAGACAAACCATTACTACAAGCCACGCCAATTCCATTAGTTAACGGATCTTTAAATTTTTCCCATATAATATATTCATTATTTGTGCAATCATCTAATTTTACCTCCGATAAACCACAAGCCTCTTCATAATTCCCATACTGAACAAAATATAGTTCCAGCGCATTAGCCAATTGTCTTAAATCGGCCAATCTTCTCGAGTCTCGGGCTTGGCGACGAGATCCTTGAAGTGAGCTAATCCCAACCACCAATAAAATTCCTAAAACTGCAATTACAACTAATAATTCAACCAATGTAAACCCTCGCTTGCTTCGCAGGCTCAAACCAAAATTCTTTAATGTGAGGGTAAAACCTTTATCTTTTTGAAACATATTTTAAAGATTATTTTTATATCAATATTATAACATAAAAATAAAAAAAATAAAAAGTCTATATTAATGCATAGACTTTTTATTAAAGTAATACAAATTACTATATATTAAATTAGAGACTAGTAAAATTACCGGTTGAATCAAGTTTATTTAGTTCAGGATCTAAACCATTCGTTCCTTTTTCTAACCAAAAATAAATTGCGAAAGCGCCACCATCTGAATCAACCTGTACGCCATAAGAACATTTAGCTGTTGATGAGCTTTCACATGCATCCTCTGCATCAAAAGATGGATCCTTAAAATTTGCCCAGGTTATATAACCATCAGATCCTGTACAATCTGTTGACTTATCAAATACTGCATCTCCTTCGCTAGCATCGCAACCTCCAGTATAAGTATCACCAGCAGTATAATGTAATTCTAAAGCTGTTGACATTTGTCTAACATCTGAAATACGTTTTGCATCCCGAGCTTGTTCTCTAGCACCATTTAAAGAAGTCACGGCTACGGTAGCTAAAATACCAATAATAGCAATAACTACCAACAATTCAACTAATGTAAAACCTTTGTTATTTTTAAACATATTTTTCACCCCCTTTCTAATAATTTGTCTAAATCTTTGATTTGGTTACAAATTATTAGTCCGCCTCAGGAGGACTCGTCGATAATGCTCCTCACTTTATTTAGCGAACTATAACCTGTAATCCATTTCAAAAATCTTTAATTTGGTTACAAATTGCTAGCCCGCTTTAGACGGGCTCGTCTAATTATTAGACGAAATATTTATAACCAAGCTTTAGACAAATTTTATGTAAGATATTGTTAATTAATTATTAACTGATTATATTATAAACAATTTTACTAGTTTTTAAAAGTGTGAATAACTTATTTTAAAAAGCCATCGACATACTATACATTGGCATAATGATTGATGACACCATAATCGCAACAGCAATGCCCAACGCTACAATAATAATTGGCTCAATTAAACTCACAATATTTGAAATCGCATCATCAACTTCATTAATATAAAATTGACTGGCCTTTTCTAAAACTTGTCCCAATTTGCCAGTCTCTTCGCCGACACTCATCATTTGCGGAATCATCTGGGGAACTAATTTATTGTCAAAAAATAATTCAGTCACCGAATGGCCACTCTCAACTCTTTCGCGCGTTTGATTAATTAATTCTTGATAAACCTGATTATCAACAATCTGACCGACTACCTTTAAAGCATAAGTTAAGGGGACTCCGCCAGCTAATAAAACTGATAAACCCTGAGAAAAACGCACCAAATAAATTTTTTGATATAAATCACCTACAATTGGAATTCTTAATTTTAAATTATCGATACGCATTTTACCTTCTGGTGTTTTGCGATAAAAAATGAAAGTGACAATTAAACCCAAAACAATAATAATCATTAGCCACCAATAACCAACAAAAAAATTACTCGTAGCCACTAACATTCTAGTTGTAATAGGTAATTCCATGTCGGCCTCGGTAATAATTGATAACAATTTAGGCAAAACAAAAGTCATCATAACAAAAGCTACCACCACTAAGGCACAAATTATAAACGCCGGATAAATCATCATGCCTTGAATTTTGCGTCTCAAAGTATAATTTTTTTCTTCTTGATCAGCCAAATATAATAACATTTGGTCTAGCTTGCCAGTCGTTTCACCGGTTTTAATCATGCTTACAAAAAAATGATTAAAAACATTTGGAAACCTGGCCAAAGAACTTGAAAAGCGTGTACCCGATTCTACATCTGAAGCTAAGGTGGTAACAATCTTATTTAATTTAGGATTTTTAACTTGTTGAATTAAAGTTTTTAAGGCTTCGACTAATGGTAAACCTGAACTTACCATAACTGATAATTGACGCGAAAAAATGACCAAATCCTTGGTTTTAACTTTATTAAACCACAAATCAATTTTTTCTAAAAATGATTCTTCTTGATATTCAATAATATCAATCACAATTAATTCGCGGTCGCTTAAAGTGGTAGCGGCAACTTCAGGACTGGTAGCACCAATAATTCCCTCTACCACGTCGCCATTTTGAGTTTTGGCTTTATAATTAAATAACACTTGTTTTATGAATTATCTTCTGATGTAATGGTAAAAATTTCTTCTAAAGAAGTTAAACCTTCAAGAGACTTTAAAATTCCATCTTGGCGTAAAGACAAGGCGTTTTGTCTCTTAAATTCTTTTTTTAAATCTTCATGTCTACAACCGGAGGTAATAATTTTTTCTAACTCATCTGTCATTTCGATTGCTTCAAAAACAGCCAACCGCCCCTTATAACCAGTCTGCTTGCAGTGAGGACAACCAACTGGTTTATAAACCTCTATTTTGTAATTTGCTGTAGTTAATTCTTTTTTGTTTAAATTCAAATTCTCAAAATGTTCATCGGCAATCTGATTCAATTCGACCTTAATCTCTTGTTGTAGTTTCTCGGGTAAAACAATTTTTTGACGACATTTATCGCACAAACGTCGCGCTAAACGTTGAGCTATAACTAAATTAGTTGTTGAGGAAATTAAAAAATCGTCAATTTGCATATCGACTAAACGTGGAAAAGCGCCCAAAGCATCTCGTGTATGTAAGGTGGATAAGACCAAATGACCCGTTAAGGCTGCTCGTGTCGCCAATTCGGCAGTTTCATTATCGCGAATTTCTCCCACCATGATAATATCCGGATCTTGACGTAAAATAGATCTCAAACCAGCCGAAAAAGTTAAACCAACTTCTCGATTCACCTGCGATTGATTAACTCCTTGTAAATAATATTCAACCGGATCTTCCAAGGTCACAATATTCACCCCTTCCTGATTTAAAATATTTAATAACGAATATAAAGTCGTACTTTTACCTGAACCAGTTGGACCAGTCACCAAAACCATCCCGTGAGTTTTTTTAAAATTCTTCTTAAGTAATTTTAACCCCTGTCCACGAAAACCCAAATCCTCTGGCGTTGGAATGCCTTGAGAAACGTCTAAGACACGCATAACAACTTTTTCGTTAGAGCCTAAAAGGGGAAAGGTGGACACACGCAAATCAATTTTTTTATTTTTAATGCTAGTCCTAAAACGACCATCTTGTGGTACGCGCGTTTCGTCAATACGTAAATTAGATAAAACTTTAACTCGGGAAACCAACGCAGCATGAATATATTCTGGTAAAGTTAAAGAAGTTTTTAAAACACCATCGATTCTAAATCTAACCCTCGTCTGTTCTAGAATTGGTTCGATGTGAATATCTGAGGCTCGTTCATCAACGGCATGTTCTAAAATTGAAGCTACCATTTTAGAAACTGGCTCACTTTTAACCAACTCTTCGAAGCCCTGATCAACTGTTTCAGTGCCGGAGGGTTTTTGACTCATACTTTGTTGTGCTTGATTAAGAGCTTTTTCAACTTCGCTAACCAATCCCTTGTATTGTTTAATTACATCATCAATGTCACTTGAAGTGGCTAAATAATATTTAACTTCCAACTCTTTATTCCGTGCTAAATAATCCAAAGCTTCTCGAGTTTTTAAATCGGTTGGATCCTTTAAAGCTATATTTAAAATATTATTATCTAATCCAAAAGCCACCGCTTGATAACTTTGAGCTATTTCTTCCGGAATAATATTTAAAACTTGAGGATCAATCATTTTGCCAGTTAAAATTACCACTGGAATATTATATGCCTCTCCCTTGGCCTCAATTAATTTTTCAGCTGAAATAATATTTTTAACTTGAAGAACTTCTTCAATGGTTTGACCTAAATTGGCAGCTGTAATTTTTAAATCTTCCACCTGATCGGTGGTTAAATATTTTTTCTCTAACAAAATAGCTATTAAATCTTTAGCCATAAATAAAAACTAATTTTAAATTATTATATTTTTCAAAAAAGTTAAGGTGTTTTTTCTAAATTTTCAACAACTGGAGCCTTGGGCATAAAAGGATTAGAACGGCCCTCCTTGTTCACATCAACCTCTTGGTGTTGAATTTTAAGTGTTTGAAAAATTGGATGCTGTCTGATTCTGTCAAATTCATCTAATAAAGAGTTGGCTGATTGATTATCAAAAGAATTATTATTTAAATCTACTTTGGTTAATTTAGGCAAAATTAATAAATAAAAGATTACTACAAAAACCGCTAGGGCTAAAACTAACCATAACCATATTTTTTTGTGATTGTTATTTTTAACTGCTGATGGCATAAATTAATTTTGCATTAAATAGTAGGTTTGTAAATTTAAATTAAAACTATCCAAAGTTTGTGGAAAACTAATAGTCTGAATATCTACCAAGGGTAAACTGGTTTCAAAATTATCTAATAATTTTTTAAATCTAACGTAGTCGCCTCCAGCTAATTTAAGATCCACTTTTAAAATACCTAATTCCGGATGAACAACTTCTTTTGACTTGGTGTCGACTTTGCTCTCGTTAATTTCAATCGCACTTAAAATAAAACCGCTTTTTTCAACAATTGTCTTCATTTGTAAAACAATTTCTGGAACGTCTTGTTTGGAGGGTAAAATCGCATCTAATTTATTTAAATCATTCATGTTAAGTTGCTGATAGCTTGTTTGTACTTCTTGCAAATCAGCCAATTGTTGATTCTTGAGTTGAAAATCTTGTTGACTAAGTTCTAGGTCAATCTGAGCCGTTTTTAGTTTTCGGTATTGCGGACTAATTAACAACCAATACATTAATCCACCTAGAATTAAAGCTATAAAAATTATAATGATTTTAATTTCATTTTTAGAAAATTGCTTTTTATTTGATTGCTGTTCTAACATATTAATTTTGATAATTGAAAAAACTCGGTGATAATTTTAAAGTCAAACCAAATTGTACGCTTTTACCTTCTTCTTTAGAAATGCGAATACTAATATCACCCAAATTAACTCTTTCAACTTGAGAAGCTTTTTCTAATAATTTTGTTTGTTTAACGGCTGATAATTCGTCTTTACCCTGTGCACTTAAAGTAATTTCTTCTCGATCTTTACAAGAAAATCCCAAGAAAAAAACTTCATCCAAAGTATATTCTTCTAAAAAATTAAAGAAGTTTTGCCAATAAATATGATTGTCCAATAAATACTCTGTTAAATTAATTTTCTTTCTTAAGGCAACAATTTTTTGATTATCTTTTTTTAAATTAACAATTTGTTGATTAACTTCATCAATATTTTGTTCTAATTGATTTAAACTATTTTGTGTCTGATGATAATTTATAAATAAAAAACCGTAGATTAAGCCACCCAACACCAAAACAATCGCCCCAGCTAATAAAAAACTGGTTTTGGGACTAGTCGAACTTTGATGTAATTGTTGCGGCAATAAAGAAACATCAACTCCACCACCAGATAAGCCCGAATCTTTTTGGTCTGGTGATGTTAATTTTCCAGGAATATCATGCAAAGTCTCGTTTTTTAATTTATTTGGAAGTGGTACGGAATTTACCTTAGATAATTCTGGTTTAATTTGAGATTTAATTGTTGGGTTGGCTTCTTTTTTATTTTGAAAAGTATTAATTGTGGGTTGAGCCACCACTGTGGATTCTTGTTTTTCTTCAATCAAAGACGATTTAAATTTTTCTTTTTGCTCTAACTCTGGTTTTTTATCTAAATTGAAAATACCTTTGATTTCGTCTTTTAAACTTCCTCTTGCTTCAGTTCCGGAATACTTATTTTCAAAAATTTCACCTTCGCCACCGATAAAATTATTTTTATTTTTAGTTGAGTCAATTTTTTGAACGCCCGATAAAATTTCTTTATTTGGCCGAGCATCATCAAGCTGATCTGAATCTTGTGATTTAAATTTGCGAGGATTCAAATCTATTTTATTTTGATCCTTAGGCATTTGAGGTTGAGACTTTTTAATTTCAGCTTGTTTCTTTTTAGATTGGAAAAATTTAACTAATTTTGAAAAAAAAGATTTTTTCTTAGGTTTTAAAGACACCTTTTGCACATTAATTCTTAATTTACCATCTTTGCCTTGCTGTAAAGAAACAACTTCTTGCTGACTTGGATCGGTCAATTCTAAATCTTCCGACTTAAAATCGTCAGTCTTATTTTTGGAAATTTTCTGACGTAAATTATCAGGCAATAAATTTACATCACCCTTTTTTTCAGCATCATCAAACATATTAAATATCTAATCAATATTTATATTATAAAATAATTTTAATTTTATTTAAACTATTTCACGCATAGCTAATCCCACGGCTACGGCAAACCGCGGACCAATCTTTTCAATTACTGGCTTTAAATCAACAGGATAAATCACCCGCGCCCAAGGATTCCCTAAATAAACTCGTGTACCTACGGCTTGTGATATATATCCACCAAAATTAGGTAAAAAAGATGAACCACCAGATAAAACAATTTTTTCAACTGGTTTTAAACTTTGACTTTGATACAGTTCTAAAGAATATTTAATTTCACTCACCATTGAATCCATAATTTCTTTAAGAGAATCCGGTAATTCATTTAAAGCCTGCTTACCAGAAACTAAATCGCGTTTAAAACTTTCTGCCATTTCATTTGAAATACCTAAACTTTGACTAATGGCTTGAGTAAAATTAATACCGCCAATTTTAACGCTACGCGATAAAGAAGGCACTCCTTGATCTACAATAATAATGTCTGAAGTTGAAGTTCCTAGATCAATTATCATAATTACTGACGGATCACGCCCCACCAAAGCCCGACTTAAAGCAAAAGATTCTGTTTCTAAACTTAATAAATTCATCTTAGCTAATTGAAAAACTTCTATGTAGCGTTGAACTAATTTTTTAGGTGCAGTGGTAATTAAAATTTTTAAATTTTTTTTATCAATTTCTTTTTCCCCAGGTTTATCTTTTTTTTCTAAAGGATTTATCTGGCTTAAGTCTTCTGGCTTATCAGCATCACTTAAATCGGCCTGACGAGCTTCCTTGCTGGTTCCACCCAGAACCTTCCAATCCAAAACAACATCTTCAATATTCATTGGAATAATTTTTTTAGCTTCCCACCACACAGCCGAGGCTAAGTCTTTTTTGGGCATATCGGGCAATGACACCACCGAGCTAAAAACTGAAAAACTGGGCATAGCTGCAACTACATTTTTAGAAACCATTTTTGATTTTTCGCAGATAGCTTTAATAAAAAAAGCCAGCTTCCTGACTTTTTCGTCTGAATTTTCCCCACGAGTAATATCAATTTCCTGCTCTAAATATCCATAATTCAAAAGACGGGGCATACCCTTTTCCCTAGTTAATTCAACAATCTTAATACTGGCTGAACCAATATCTACCCCTAAATAACTTTCTTTTTTTGACATATAAAAATGATTTTTTGTTTTTCTTTATTATACTATATTTTTAAAATATCAACAAACCCAAACTTATCAACATTTTATTTTTTAAAAAAATTCTAATAAAAATACAAATAATAAGCTAAATTTTTTGACTTTAATAATTTAAAAGAATATAATATTTAAAAGTCACAAATAATTTAATTTTTAACTTTAAAACTTATGCAACCATTTTTATGGATCATTCTCGCCATTATTGTAATTTTAATTTTGTGGATTATTGTTGTTTTTAACACTTTAATCCGTGGCAAAAACCGAACTGAAGAGGCTTGGTCAGATATTGATGTTCAATTAAAACGCCGTTACGATTTGATTCCTAATTTGATTGAAACGGTTAAAGGCTATGCCCAACACGAAAAACAAGTTTTTGAAAAAGTAACTCAAGCTCGTGCTCAAGCTATGCAAGCTCAAAATCCAACTCAACAAGCTGAAGCGGAAAATCAACTTACTAATACTTTAAAAAGTTTATTCGCTGTAGCTGAAAATTATCCCCAGCTTAAAGCTTCAGAAAACTTTGCTAAACTGCAAGATGAATTAACTGATACTGAAAATAAAATCCAAGCCAGTCGACGTTTTTACAATGGTAATGTCCGCGATTTTAATATTAAAATTCAAGTCTTTCCAAATAATCTTATTGCTGGTATGTTAAAATTTTCTAAATTTGATTTTTTTGAAATCGCCGATGCCACCGAACGCGAAAACGTTCAAGTCAAATTCTAAATAATTTAAATTTAACTTTTAGTTTTAATTTGTTAGTTTTATTTAATGTATCAACAAATCACTAGCAATAAACGTAAATCAATTATTTTGATAATTTTATTTATAGCTATTTTACTTGGCTTGGGTTATTTTATTGATTATCTAACCGATTCGGGTAATTTATTTTTTATTATAGCCATTATTCTTTCTTTAATTATGAGTCTGAGTGGTTATTTTAAAGGCGACAAAATTGCCTTAAAATTAGCTGGCGCTAAAGAAATTCAAAAAGAAGATAATCCCTATGTCTGGCGCTTAATTGAAAATCTGTGTATTACCGCTGGTCTAGCTATGCCTAAAATTTATTTAATTAATGATCCAGCTCCGAATGCCTTTGCTACCGGTCGCGACCCTCAGCACGCTTCAATTGCTTTAACAACTGGTATAATTAAAATATTAGAAAATGAAGAACTTGAAGGCGTAATTGCTCACGAACTATCTCATATTAAAAATTATGACATTTTAATTATGACCTTAGTAAGCGTTCTGTTGGGGACTGTTGTTTTAATGTCAGATATTTTTATACGCAGTCGTTTTTGGGGTAGTAGCCGAAAAAGTAATAATAAAAATGGGGGACAACTTGATTTAATTTTAATGATCATTGGGTTAATTTTTGTCATTTTGTCACCAATCATCGCTCAATTAATTCAATTAGCCATTTCCCGCAAACGTGAATTTTTAGCCGACGCCTCTGGTGCGCTTTTAACCCGCTATCCTCAAGGTTTAGCTAATGCTTTAGAAAAAATTTCACAATATCCTCAGCCGCTTCAAAAAGCTAAAAATAGTATGGCTCATTTTTATATTATTAATCCTTTTGGGCCAACTAAAAAATTTATGACTAAACTTTTTTCAACTCACCCGCCAGTTGAAGAAAGAATTCAAGCTTTAAAAACTATGGCTTAATTTTATGCAAAAAAAAATTATAAAAATTTTAATCCTAATAATTCTATTCTTCTCTTATTTAACGGTTACTCGAACCATATATGCTGAACAGGGTGGCTGTCCAGATCCGAATTGGAATGAAATTGCTTGTACAACTGAGGCTAATGGTTTTATGCCAGCCGGAGGAGGATCATCTAGTGACACCACTCCTGTCTATTGTGGTAATAATACTTGTGGTAATGCTTTTGCCTGTATAACCGATTATAGTTGTTGTGAATGTATAAACTCTGACGGTTGTGGATTAGGAGAAAACGTTGCAGTTGATGGATCAAAAATTTGTTTCAATAGAGATACTGGATCTCCTGCCGACGTAACTGCGGTCAGTGAAGATTATACTACGCGTGACACTGTTAATAATAACCTATGCTGTTGTTATACAACTGGCGCACGCTCTTGTGATTGGTTTTCGGTAGAAATTACTTGTCCCCAAGGAACAGAAATAAGTGATCCTAAAAAATGCGAAACTCCAGATATTGTATTGCAAGTTCCCATTGGCACCACTAAAATTGTTCATAACTTATCAGATTATATTGCCGCTATTTATAATTATGCCCTATACGCCATTGTAATTTTGGCGGTCGTTATGATTATCTATGCTGGCTTTATGTGGATTTTAGCGGCCGGAAATGCGTCTAAAATTGATAATGCTAAAACAAAAATCACCGAAGCTATTGTGGGATTAATTTTAGCTTTTGCTTCTTATTTAATTTTATATGCCGTTAATCCAGAAATTTTAAGTTTGCATCTACCTGGCATAGAAAAAATAGTAGGTGTAAAATTTCGGGAATCATCTACTAATACTAATTGTCCAAATGTAATTGGCCAAGTAACCCCTATTGAAGATATATTAAACAATCCTAATTTGTTAATTCCGGAAGCCAAAAAAACAGCCTATGATGGAGCGCTTCTAGCGGCAGCTAATAAATATAATGTAGATTGTGATTGGCTTAAAGCTATTATGTTTGCAGAAAGTCGTGGTGTGTCTGATCGAGTTTCTCCTGTGGGCGCTTGTGGGTTAATGCAGGTTCTACCAGCAACTACCAGCACTCCAGCAATGGGATTAAATTATTCCTGCGATGATCTTCAAAATGTCACAAAGGGCATTGAAGCTGGAGCAAAATACATTAGTATTTTAGCTAATGACTCTCGAACTAAAGGTAATTTTAATTTAGTTGCCGCAGCTTATAACGGAGGAATCGGAGCTGATGATCCTAGTAATGATTGTCCAGGCATGCTTAGATGGCAATGTGGTTGGGATGATCCAAATCACACAATTCCCAATGAAGGCTATAAAGAAACTCGCGACTATGTCTGCAAAACTCAAGGTTATTTAAACATGATTATAACCCAAGATTTAAGTTGTAATGTAGGAGGTGGCAATGAAAATAATCTGTGCTTATCTACGGTTGTTGGTGATGTTGCTATAGATACATCTAAATGGGATTTTGATCAAGGTATTATTAATCAAGTTAATAGTGGCCATGCATCACCCCAACTAGCGCAATTAATTAATTGCATGCGTAATGAACTTGATAAAAAAGGCCTCGGAGAATATAGAATTACTTCTATCTCTGATAATGCTATCCTTCGGGGAAACTGCCAAGTTTGGTCTGCTGGTGGTTATACGTCCGCTTGTGCCCATTCTATTAATTCTTGTCACTACGGTGGTCGTAACTGTGTTGGCCAATCATATGCGGCCGATTTCAGTTTTCGCTTAGGTGAAGATCCAGCCGCCAATCTACGCGATGCCGCTAAAAAATGTGGCGCCAGTGCTTTTTTAAATGAGGGTGACCACCTACATATTAGTGTTGGCGAAGCAGCTGGCTGTGGATGTGACCTTGGCTTAGATCCCCCATAATAATTAATATAACAATCTATGTCTACTCAAACTATCTATACATGCTCAAAATGTGGCGCACAATCTCCCAAATGGCAAGGGCGTTGTCTTGAGTGTGGTTCTTGGGGAACACTTGAAGAAGACATTATTAATAAATCTAAAAACTCTCTTCAAAAAATAAACATCCAGCCAGGACAAACTATTGATTTTGATAAAATTGAAATGAAAAATTTTAGTCGCCTTAGAAGTCAAACCGAAGAGCTTGATCGAGTATTAGGTGGCGGACTTGTGCCGGGTAGTTTAATTTTAATTGGTGGCGAACCAGGTATCGGTAAAAGTACTTTGGTTTTACAAATTGCTAGTCAAATCGCGCAACAAAATAAAAATCAAGTTTTATATGTCTCAGGCGAAGAATCCGCTCAACAAATTAAAACTCGCATCGACCGTTTAAAATTACCTAGCCAAAATTTACAATTTTTAGGCGAAACAGATATTGAAACTATTTGTGCCACAATCGAAAAAAATCAACCCAGTTTAGCTATTATTGACTCTATCCAAACTATTTATTTTGCTGATATTCCATCTGGCGCCGGCAGTATTAATCAAGTGCGGGCTTGCACTGTTAAACTTTTAGAAACTGCTAAAAAAAATCATATTCCTATTTTTATTATCGGCCATGTGACTAAAGAAGGTGAAGTTGCTGGGCCTAAAACCTTAGAACATTTAGTTGATACTGTTTTATATTTAGAGGGCGATCCTTTACACCATTTTAGAATTTTGCGTAGTGTTAAAAATCGTTTCGGCACGACTAATGAGGTTGGAATTTTTGATATGCAAAACCAAGGCCTAGTCGAAGTTAAAAATCCATCTCAAATTTTTATTCAATCTAACCAAGAAAAATTGCCTGGCTCAGTTATTTCAGTCATTATGGAGGGTAGTCGACCGTTTTTAATTGAAATCCAAGCCCTATGTTCACGCACTAATTTTGGTTACCCACAACGTAAAGCCACGGGCTTTGATTACAATCGTTTACAATTATTAATTGCTGTTTTACAAAAACGTTGCCAATTAAGTTTGGCCAATCAAGATGTTTATTTAAATATTGCTGGTGGTATTAAAATTCAAGAAACTGGCGTTGATCTGGCTGTATGTTTAGCTATTGTTTCAGCCTTTAAAAATAAATCCCTACCAGCTGATTCAATCGCTTTGGGTGAAGTTGGCTTGGGTGGAGAAATTCGCACCATTAGCTATGTCGACCGTCGTTTACAAGAAGCTAAAAAATTAGGTTTTAAAAAATTTATTTTATCAGCTGAACAAAAAATTGAAAAATCTTCAAACGAAATAATTCAGATTAAAACCCTTTCTCAAGCCATAGAAAAAATAATCTAATGTCTGATATTGAATTAAATTTAAAAATAACTCCCAACGCCAAACATAACGAAATTTTAGGTTGGCAAAAAAATATTTTTAATTCTGAAGAAAATTTATTAAAAATTAAAATCCAGGCACCGCCAATTGACGGTAAAGCTAATCAAATGCTAATTCAATTTTTAGCTGATAAATTAAAGTTAAAAAAATCACAGATCAAAATTCTCCAAGGTCAAACTAGCCAATTTAAAAAAATAATTTTACAGCAAGTCGATCAAAATATTTTAGAAAATTTAAAAAAGTAAAAGCCGCCCGAAAGCGGCTATTCTTTATTTCCATTTAAAGAGTGAAGGGAGAAATTTGCCAAATCATACTGACACCGAAGCCAGCCAAATCAATATCTCTGAAACCCAGAGAATTTTTTTTGGTATCAATTGTTGAAGCTAAAAAAAATTTAAACTCTAGATCAAGAGGTGTCTCCAAATCAAACCCTTCAAACACGCCCACTCTTCTGCGGACACCAACTCCGTAGAAATTACAGGATTCGCGACGATAAAATTTTTCCCTTTTTTCTTTATCATCGCCGATAAGGAACGAACCACTTTTTTTAGTAAAAAGAATTAAAGTAGTTTTATCCCAATCCTCAAGCGACAACTGAGCTCCCAACTCTATACCCAATAATAATCCTTTATCGCCGTGATGTAAATCATAGGAATTGATCATGGCGATATCTATTGGTATCGCCACATACAATGGGGTTTCGGGGATCAAGACTCTTATAGCAAAGGCATTTAATAAAAAATTAAATTCACCCGTGTTAGTCACTATCATCGGATAGAATCCCGTCACCACATACTCATACTCGAATTGTGTAAAAATAGGCTTTATCTTGTTTTGCCAGGCGCTGATTGATATTTCTTTAATTTCAACCAGAATTGAATCAACCTCCTCGCGCTTTATCATGCTATTATCTTTTTCTAATTTTATTTCTATGCCTTGGGCATAAATCAAGCTAGAAAAGAAAATTGTCGTCAACAACGTTGCTAGGATTAAATTTTTCATTATTCCCCTCCTTGTTTTAAAAGAACATTTTTTATTTATCCTAGCATATTTTAAAAAATTTGTCAAGATATAACAAGGGCGACCCATTGGTCGCCCATTTTAAATGAACTTTGTTGTAGGAAAAATTTTTCCTCCCTCCTTAAAAATTAAACAAATTATTTTATGGCTCGTTCCTCTTTCAGTTTCTACGCACCTGCTTTTCACAGTTCACTTTCCTTTTGGAAAAGTTGTCCTACAATTGACTAAACCAGAATCCCTAATTCCTAGGGTTAAGACAGGGACTATTACCAGTTTAGCCTGATTTAGACGATTCATTAAAAACATTTGTAATGGACAATTTTGTAACCCAAAACAAATTATTAGGAGAAACGAGCCGTTAAATTTCGTTTAATTATCTTAACAGAAATATTATTTTTGTAAACCGTTTATCTGTGGATAAAATTTTTGAAATAAAAAAATGCCGGGAGCGGATAATCCGCCGAATCAGCGGACGGCACACCAAACTTAACTCAAAATATAAACTACTGATAAAAAGTTAAAAACTTTGCCTTGATTTTGTTACTATTTCCATGTTTGATTAAACCCAAATAAGAACTTATAGATTCTCTTGAAATACCACATTTCATTTTTTGAAGCATTCTTTGTTTTGTAGATCTTCTTAAAATTCTATGATCTGAAAAGTTTATCCATCCTAAAAAATCCACACCCGAAGCCACTGTTTTAATAAATGTTTTTTGAGAATGGATATTCAATTTAAGTTCTGTTAATAAAAAATTTTTAATCAAGTTAATTTGGGTTTCAAGCCATTTTTTATTATCTGATAAAATTATAAAGTCATCAACATAACGAATATAAAATTTTGCTTTAATTTCATGTTTCATAAATTGATCAAACTTATTGAGATAAATATTTGAAAAAAGCTGAGAAGTAAGATTACCTAATGGCAACCCCTTACCTTCTTCTATCTGAAAACTACTAACAATATTATCTAACAACCAAATAATATTATTATCAAAAATATATTCTCTTAACATATTGATTAGTATTTCGTGATCAATGCTAGCAAAAAATTTTTTAATATCTCCTTTAAGTACCCAACATGTTCTTGTATTATTTTTACTCGCTTTAAGAAAAAAATATCTAAATCTTGACACGGCTTTATGCGTTCCTTTCCCTACTCGGCAGGAATAACTATCAAAAATAAATTTCTTATCAAAAAAGGGATATAATTGCCGACATATTGCATGGTGTAATAAACGATCGCGCACACTCGCTTTATGAATATTTCTAATTTTTGGATCAAAAACCTTAAATGCCTTATATCTATCGTGCTTATAATTATGATATACTAAATCATAATGCAACTTAAAAATATTATCCATTAAATTACACCCAAATATCTGAACATCAAGTCGATTTCGCTTACCACACAAAAATTCATTCCAAGCGATAAATAAATTTTCAACATTTATAATATCTTCAAATTTATGAATACTTTTAATCTTCATACTTCTAATTCTACCTCTCCTCTAATTTTTCGACTAGCACCATTGTTACAAAAATTTAAAGATTTATATCTTATTTGGTATAGCTATTATAAAACTATTCCGAAAGAACATAGATTTAGTCTTGGTATAAAAGTTGATAATTTTTTGATAGAAACTATAGAAATAATTGCTGGCGCGTTATATGTAGCCAAGGAAGAAAAATTGCCTTATATTAAATTAGCCATCAGAAAAACAGATACTCTCAAACTACTCTTTCTTATTCTCTGGGAGACAAAATCGTTGGACAACAAAAAATATTTAGCAATTTCGGAAAAAATTGATGAAATCGGCAGAATGCTAGGTGGCTGGAGTGGACAAATTATAAAACAACAAAACTCTTCTATAAAAAAATAGAAGAGTTTTAAAAACTTGCGAGACCTCGAAAGCGAACCCATTGCCACGGCTCCACCTACTGCCGGGCCTGTCATAGTTCGTGTTCAACCGGGAACCAGCGCCATCACTGTCAGAGTTGAGTAGCAACGGATCGCCGTCAGAATTATACAAAATACCATCATTGTCACTGTCCTTCAAATACTTGAATGGACTGAATCTTATTCGGCATCATATATGCCATAATATTTTGTACCAAGTTTCTTATTTCTAGAGTATTTTAACTTCTCTCTATCCGCAACCTTGATTGGGGATATTCTCGAAATTTAAATACTAATGAAAGCGGTCATTAATCTTAATCAATGACATATTCGCTTTCACTATATTTATCTTACCATATTTTTTAAAAAAAATCTCGGGATGTTAAAACATTCCGAGATGTTAAATTGTTAAAAATCCAAAGGGCAAAGAACCCAAGGGCTAAAATTCCAAGTTCAAGAACTCAAAGATCCAAAGCCCTAAGAGCCAGAAACTTGCGGGACCTCGAAAGCGAACCCATTGCCACGGCTCCACCCACCGCCGGGCCTGTCATAGAGCGTGCCCAACCGGGAACCAGCGCCATCACTGTCAGAGCGGAGTAGCAACGGATCGCCGTCAACATAAATGGGCTCGTGCATGGTGACAATCCACCAAAGGCCCATGGCTTTAATCTCCTCGTCAGAGAATCGCTCTCTGATAAGGCAGGCGACTTCACCACTTGGGGTGGTAAAGCCAAGCTCTGATGCCTTGGCACGGATGTTTTTGGTGGTCCTATCTCTATCATCCCAGGTTGTACCCCTGATGATAGCGATTTTTCTTGTCACTCCCTTCGTCGGTTTGAAATCCGGTGAACGAAGTACGCTTTGGGCGTAATCGCTAACATTGAAGCCTTGGTCTTCGAGACGCTTTATCCATCCTTCTCCTGTTGTGCCATCGCTGGCAACAGAAAAATAGATGATACCGTCTCGCTCGTGCCATTTTCTTTCAGGTTCCACAACCAAGAGTTCACCTCGCAGAAAGCTGAGCGCCCTTTCGTAACCGCCAAGTAGTTTGACAATGGCATTCATTTGACCCAGTGTCAGATTGGAAGATGCAAATCTTTCATCCATGATTTCCTCCTTGCGCTTATTTGCGCTTTTTATTTTGCCCTAATCCGGACCAGAACTATAGCCTTCATGGTTACAGCCATAAAATGCCTAATTTTTAGGAATTTTATGGCTGTAACCAATACCAATATTTGATTATTATTTTAAATGTACTACATTTTAGTATAACACATATTTTAAATATGTCAAATGGATAAAAACCTTTATATAAAATCTTTTATATTATACATTTTTGAAACAAAAAATGCCGGGAGCGGGACTCGAACCCGCGCGACATTGCTGTCACAAGATTTTAAGTCTTGCGTGTCTACCAATTCCACCACCCCGGCATGTTAAGTTATAACTAACAACTTGCAACCAATAACTTTTTTCCCTGAAGTTATAAGTTATAAGTTGTTAGTTATAGATTATAAATTGTTATGGAGCGGGTGATCCGCCGAGTCGGCGGACGTCACCTTGTGCGATTAAAATGGAGCGGGCGAGCAGAATCGAACTGCCGTCACCTCCTTGGCAAGGAGGTATAATAGCCACTATACGACGCCCGCTAGTTAATCATA
>JAQWAS010000007.1:0-33876 GCA_028707495.1 Patescibacteria group bacterium | reverse complement strand
TTTTTATATTTTTCAAAGTCTTTTCCAACTGTTTATTGATTATTTCTCGACCACGCCCGGACTTTAAAAACTTCTCTCTTTGTCTAGCATCTTGTTCGTTTAAATAAGATTCATAATAAATTAATTTCAATGGTCTTCTGTTTTTAGTAGATTCGTTTAATCCCTTATTATGATGTTCTAATCTGTCTTTTAAATCCGTAGTAAATCCTTTATAAAAACGTTTATCTTTTAAACTTAATAATATGTAAACGTAATAAAATTTCATTTTTAAATTATGTGGTGCGGGCGATCCGCCGAGTCGGCGGACGTCACCTCCTTGGCAAGGAGGTATAATAGCCACTATACGACGCCCGCTAGTTAATCATATTTTTATATTTTTCAAAGTCTTTTCCAACTGTTTATTGATTATTTCTCGACCACGCCCGGACTTTAAAAACTTCTCTCTTTGTCTAGCATCTTGTTCGTTTAAATAAGATTCATAATAAATTAATTTTTCAAAATCTATATTCTATATTAAATAAATTTTATTTTAAAGTCAAGCTTTGGTGTGGATTAATTATTATAATATTTATTTTGTCATCTTTTCTAATTTGAACTTTAACTTCTTTTTTTTGCCTAGCTTGAGTATGATACCAAGCCAAACTTTGACTAACTAACTTTAAAATTTGTTGATTAATTTTACTCCCCCTAATTAAACCAATCGGTCCTTTAAAATTTTTTAATTGTAAAACCCAATCTTGCAGTTGAGCTAATTTTAAAATGTGCCGATTGTCTTCTTGGTGTCGACCGATTACAATTAAATTTTTATTTAGCCAAAAGTGTCGTCCATATTTTAATAATTCAATATCATCTTTTGTAATTTTATTTTTATTTTTTAATAAATTTTTCAAACGCCCTGAAAACTTTTCATCGGTTAATAAACAACCACCCGCCGGATGAGGATAATTTTTAATTTTTGATTCTTTAGCCAGTCGCATCTGTGGCTTACGCGTTCTACCTTGAAAATTTAATAATTTTAAACGATCAATGTGGCCCGATTTCTCTAAATCAAGCGGTTCTAAGAGTTGTGCTGATAATGGACGTAATAATTTATTTTTTAAATCCGATTTATCGGTTAAAAATTGTAAATTATGTTTGGTTTGTGTCATTGGTCGTTGACCCAAAACCTCGCCCGTGGCTATAAAATCATATTTTTCTTTTTGCATTAATTCTTTAGCTTTTTTAAGCATTAACAAATGACAGTCTAAACATGGATTCATATTTTTTCCATAACCATGTTGTGGTTTTTTAACTTTTTTAAAATGTTCATCACCGAAATCAATGACTTTTAATTTATAACCTAATTCTTGTGCTACTTTTTTGGCCTTTTGCGCATCAAAAAAATAACTCTTAAAAAAAATCAGAGTTACTTTAATCTTTTGTTTTTCTAAAACTTTAACTGCTAGAATTGAATCTAGTCCACCGGAAAAAAGTAAGAGACATTTAAGCATTATAATTCTTCTGTTAACCAATTAGAAAAATCAACATTATCGCTGACTTTGTCACCCAAGCCTTCGGAATTACTATCGTGTCGTGGCCCGGTAGTATCGCCCCACCAATTTTCTTGGGCGTTTACCAGCTTACCACTGCGATTATAAACACCATAACTGGTGTTATTTACAATATTATTTTGATTGATGATAACTTCCGGTATTGTCGAACCAAGATAAATTCCATATTCATTGTTTTGAATAGTGTTGTTTTGAATTATCATCTGATTCAAGGCGTCGCCAGAAGCTTTAATACCATAAATATCTGAATTTTCAATCAAACTATTGCTAATTTGTGGCGTAGAATTATAAGCTGTAATTAGGCTACGGCTGTTGTTCCGGCCATCAGCATTACCGCCGTAACGCACTTTAACATAATCAAAAATATTACCATCGGTGTAAGAATATAAACTACCCCAATTAGCCGGATTGGGTAAAGTCGCGTCAGCATCGCCATTAGTATCCCCGCCATATTCATCATCATAATAAGAAGTAAACACAATTTCATTACCAACCGCGCCTTGCGCCAAGATCTGACCATTACCTAAAATTTCATCTTCTAAAACATAAATCGATCCCTTTCTACTACCCGAATTTGTTAATTTTACTACTACGCCCGGATCAATTGTTAATTTATCATGTACATCCAAATGACCTTTGATTAAATAAACCATATTAGTATTAAAACCCCAATGAGTTGGAGCTACAATTTGACTTGGCTCAGGGTCACCATGAGAAGTAAAATTTGTCAAATAATTAATAATTGCCGGTTGATCGCTGGTATTATTTGAAATATCTAATCCAGAATTATTATGGATTGTCATCGCTTGCGGATTATTAACAAACTGATTATTAACTACCTTGCCGACAGAATTTTCAATATGAATCGGCTTATCATTATTTTCAAAAACACAACTATCCAAATTAAGATCACCATTGCCGTATAAATATAACGGATTTTCATTATTAATAAAGCTAATATGGCTGATATTTAATAACGACGATTCATTTTTAATTTCTAGCGCGGCGCTACCAGAAGACGAGAAAAAAGTCGCCGAAGTATTGCCACCGTTTTTTATAACCGCATTTTCTAAAATTGACCCCTGTCCGGCAGAAATTTTCATCTGTCCCCAATGGCTATTACTAGCGCAATGGCTATTTGCAACCGTGTCAACCTCACCAGCATAGTCAGTGTCGTCAAAACTTGTAAAAATAATCGGTTGGTCAGACGTGCCCTGAGCAATTAATTTTCCATTGGCTATCAACTGAGCAGGATTACAACCACAACTCCCCAACATACACTCATACTTTCGTGGCCCAAATTTAATAATAACACCAGGTAATAAAGTCAACTCAGCCCCACTTCTAATTCCTAAGCCATTAAATAAATAATAAGGTAGCTCATCAGACCAAGTCTGCTGATTGGTCATCCATAAATCATCATCACTGCCTGCCAGCCAAACCACGTTATTGGTGTTTTCTTCATAAGTATTATTTTCTAAATTTAAGGTGCTACTGACTGTTTTGTAAAGTGGCTTATTGTTATGGCTAAAAAGATTGTTTTTCGCCTCGACAACCGCCTCACCCCTTATATCTATGGTAGTCGATAGATATTTTAAATTATTACCAGTTAAATTTAAAATTGTTGGGTCGTCAATTTTAATGCCGGTTGACGAATCTATTTGTCCGACAATTTGATTATTTTCTAAATCTATCGTGGCAGATGTTTTTAAATAAATTTGCGTGCCACTGACGGCTCCTAATTTAGTCGAAAGCAAACTGATTCTGGCGGGGTCGTTAACTTTTAAAAAACCGGTAGCCGAAGTAAAGGCTTGCCCATATTTAAAAATAACATTTTCAAAATCGGCTTGTCCGTAAACATCAATGCCGCCCCACGACTGTTTTGAACAAAAACTGGACCACTGGTTAAGTGGATAATAATCTGGGTCAAAGGCCGAGGTAAAAACAATTGGCGCCTCCGGTGTTCCACGGGCAATTAATTGACCATAAATTTTGACTTCGCTGGCATCACAGGCAGAACCGCGTCCCGGCGTGTTAAATTTAACGACAACGCCTGGTTCAATTGTTAAAATGGCTCCAGAATCAATTCTTAATCCATTATAACCCGAAACAAAATAGGGACTTTCGGCTAAAGTTAAAGTTGTATCTACTGATATTTGTGCTGGAAGTGTAGTCAAAGTGGCAGAATCTTGCAACCCGTGTGCCGTATTAACATATTTAGGCGTGGCAGAAAAAACTTGATTATTTAAATCTTTGCCGGTTTCTAACTCCCCGTCATTACTTAACCAATTCCCAGCTTGACTACCCGCAGCGCGAAAATCAACGCGCTCCATCGAAGCTTTAGTATCATTATCGCCAGCAAACCAACCCCCAGAACAATCCACCGAATCAATTAAATTACCATCAGCGTCTTTCAATTCTAAGTTTTCACCCGTATTACTCAAAACGCCGGTATAAATTTGATCAGCACTGATATTTTTTAAGGTGGTTTCATCCATTCTTTCTAAAATAAAATATTCATAACCCAAAATATATCCCTCTAAATCAATTGTCGGCGTGCCATCAACTGCCGTCAATGTCCAGCCAGTTAAATCGATTGGTTCAATGTTGGGATTATATAATTCAATCCATTCGTCATTGGCATCAGCTGGCGTCCCCATCCAAGCAATTTCATTGATGGCTATTTCTGGTTCTGGTTGAATAATTTCCCAAATATATTCTTGGGCTGGATCTTCTTGATTACCTGAAGAATCTGTTGCTCTAACTTTGAAAATATGTTGACCAGCAACTAAGTCAGTAAAAATCTGAGGACTAAAACATTCATCAAAATTAGCTCCATCTAAACTACATTCAAAACCAGCCGTTTCGTTAGCCTCAAAAGTAAATTCGGCTTGGGTTAATTCAGTCGGGTTGGCCGGATAAGTTAAAATCCTAGTTTCCGGCTCTATACTATCACCCCGTCGCGGATAATAAGGATTTTGATCATTGTTTTGATCTTGATTTTCTCCATCTTGTTCTTGATCTTGATCATCTTCACTTTGACTTTCTTCTTCGTTTTGATTATTATATTCTTCTTCATCTCCAGCTACGTCTTGATTTTCTTCTTCTGGCTCATCTTGTTCTTGTTCGTCTTGTTGTGCCTGGTCATTATTCAAATCTTGATTTTGTTCTTGATCTTGCGTTAAATTTTCTTCGTCTATGAGCGCATCTTCCGATTCTTCATCTACCTCCTCAACTTCTGGTTCAACCGCAACATTCCAGTGTAAATTAATATCACTGCCTAGCCAATAAAAACCACCACCAGCCTGATAAACTGGTCTAAAATAAAGAGTATAATTTTGAGTTTGTTGGGTTAAATTTTCCGGTGCTTGAATTTGAAAAGTAAAACTGCCAATTTGACCGCTAGCAATTTCATTTTGATCTAACTTGGTCGGTCGCAAAAAAGTTAACCAAGTTGAGTTATAAAATAAACTCGCATCAGAGCTTTTATATAAATCTAAATTTAAAGAAATTAAATCTTGTTGCCACACTTGTTGACCGATATTTTTTATCTCTAATTTAACTTCCGTCATCTGCTCTGATTGTAAAATTAAATCCTGATCTCCCTGACTTATTAATTCATAATTGTAATCACCGACTATTTCAACATCTTCGTCATCTGTTTCTTGGCCGAGCTGATCTTGGGCTTGATCGCTCTCACTCGAATCAACTTCACTATTTTCATCTTGTGGATATTCTTCTTCTGGGCTAAAATCGATATCTAAATCTGTAAAAAATGTTTCTACATCTCCCCATAAATTTTTAAAAAAATTACTTATTTTAGACCACCAAGAGATTGGTTGATTTTCATCCTGATTTTGATCCTGATTTTGATTTTCTTGCTCACCTGCATCTTTGGATTCTAAATTTTCAATATTTTCCTCTTCGTATAATTCATTGTCTGACGTATACCAATTTCCTGCCTGAAAATCTGTATAGCCCGACATTGGCTCGGGTTTATAGGCAACTAATTTATCTCCTTGTTGTTGATACATCGCAAAATGCAAGTGTGCTCCCGGATGTTCTGGACAAGCTTGGCCTTTGACAAATCCCGTATCCCCAACATAACCAATTAGTTGTCCTTGTTTAATATCTTGTCCCTTTTTAACTACAAAACTTTCTAAATGCGCATATCTACTAACAATACCATTATGCATTAAATCTACATAATTGCCATAATCAGAATAATATTCTTCAATATTATTAACTTTTAAAACATTCCCTTTATATACTGACAGGACTTCTTTACCATAAATTTCACAACCATTAAGTGCAAAATCTAAAGCAAAAGCATCTTTACCTCCGCTTTTATGGGTAAATGTAGTATTATAAGCCTGAGTGACTAAAAATTTTTCTCCCTGTTTATATGGCAATTTCAAAAAAATATCAGCAGCAGAAACAACGGTAACAAACCCTAAAAAAAATATACAAACAATGAATAAGAATTTATTTTTTTTAAAACACATATAATTATATTTTAAAAAGATACGCTTCCTAATATCGACTCCATTTTATTATTACAATAAACTAGGTCATCTTGAGAAAAAATATACATCACAAACCCAAAAACCTTATCACCCTTCGGAATATACACACTCACAGACTTTCCAAATTCCTCAGTTTCTAGTTCCTGTTTTAAAGCGTCTAAGTCGTCAACCTTAATCCTACTATATTCCAAGCTTTTTACAGTTGAACCTTCACTGATTATATTTTCTCTTAAATTTTGTTCCAAATCATCTAAATTTAATTCTCTATTACTTATATATGTGCTTAATTTACAACCACTATCTTTATCTAAATTACTATAAAAACTCCCCTTGTTTTTATCCATCTCCCAATCCTTAGGAATAGTAAATTCTACTCCCTGCGTCTCATTTTTAACCACTTTACGATCTTCGTATTCGGTGATTTTGATTATATCCTGCTCAATTTTAGTATATGCACCTGGTTCAATCCCATCCGATCGATTAGCTAAATAATCAATCAATACAAAGGTGCCAATAGCGATTAAGAGAAAAATTAAGAGAAAAATGTAACTACGTGTTTGTTTTTGCATATTTTTTAAGATTATTTATTTAAGTAATTAAAAACTACAACTTTTTATAAGTTGTTTTGGTCGAAAATTCAGATACTTTGATACTATTTTACATCAGGCAGAATACCCAATGCATCATTAAATCGATTAATAAAATTAAATAAACCAATCACACTGGTCAACTCAACAATTTCTTCGTCCGTAAATTCTTCTTTAATCTGCCTGAAAACTTCTGGATCAATATTATAAGCATGGCAAGTGCCGGCTTCGGCATATTTTAAGACTAATTCTTCCCTTTTATTTTGTGGTTGATCAATTTTATCAATTTGTTCATCTTTCAAACCAAATTGTTTTAATTGTTGTTTTGAAACACTTACGCAAAACTCACATTTATTCATCTCGGAAATTTTGTAGGCCACTTTCCATTTTAATAATCTATCTAGAGGCGTATCATCCATAACAGCCTTAAATAAAGAAAAAAAGCCAACCATGATATCTTCGCAGTTAGCCATGACTCGCATCCACTTTGGCACGCTACCAGTTGATTGTTTAATTTGTTCAAACAATTCTTTAGCTTGACCCTGAACTTCTTGGTCAGTCACCTGTTTAACTAGAGGTTGTACAGTCATATTGTTAAAATTTATTGATTTTTAATATTATAACATTTCTAATATCAAAATCAACTATCTTTATCTAAAAACAAACGCGCTAACCTTAATTCCTTATACGAAAACTGATCATTTAAAAATTCTTTCACCGGGGTTAATTGCCGAGTATCAAGTTGATAAAAAGCCATTTTAATTTTTTCCAAGTCTTTATTAGCTGGTTTTAAATATTCAATATCAAGATCAAAATTATCTTGAATTAACTTTTCCAAATGACTTAAAATCGTATCTTCCGTCAGTCCTCTGTGTCGAGCCATTTCTCTAAGCAACATTTTTTCCAAAACAAGTTCCTCGGTTTTTTTATAAGTTGATTTTTTAGCACCTTTCAAGGCGGATTTTAAAGCTTTGGCGTTTTTATTTTTTTTCCTTGAACCAACTTGAGGCAAAGAAGTTAAAAAATCTCTTTGTTGCTTCTCTTTTTCTCGACTATTCATTTTCTGTAAATCTTCTGCCAAATCTCGTGAAAGTTTTTCAAATTTTTTATCTAACTCTAAAACATCTTTATTCACCGAAAGTGCCAACTCATTTAATCCATTTAGTTTTAACCCCTGAAGTGAGCTTAATCGTGATAAAGCCACATAGCCCATCCCCTCAACAAAACATTTTGAAAGATCAATCTCGGCTGCATCAAGATTCATCCCCTGACTTTTATGAACAGTAATCGCCCAAGCCAACCGCAAAGGAATTTGTTGAATCTCGGCCTTAATAAAATTATCTTCTTCAATGACCCAACTCATTGGTTTAACGATTATTTCTTGACCATTAAAAGTTTTAATAATCGGTGCGTCGCTTTCATTAAAACCAATCACCACGCCCCGCGTTCCATTCACATACCCTTGTTCAAAATTATTTTTAACAAACATCACTTGCGCACCTTTTTTAAGAACTAACTTTTCTGGAGCTAAACAACTTTTTATCATGGCTGAAGCAACTTTTTTATTACCCCTAGTTTGCATATAATAAACAAATTCTGGTCCATTTATTTTAGCTAACTCACGATTATTAATTGCATCCACGTCTAAATTATGGGTATAAAGTTTAGTTAAAGTAGTTAAAGATGAATTAAAACTATCACTTAGATTTGTTAAAATTTCTCGAGATTTTTCAACTTCATTTTGACGAATATAATTTAATAAAGTCAGGAGTTTATCGTTTTGAATTTGACGATATTGTTCATGAAGATAGCAAATTTTTATATCCATTTTTTGCCAAATATCGGCTTGAGTAATAAATTTAGGCTGACCATTTTTTTCAACTGGTGGTAATTGAAAAAAATCTCCTGAGCAAATAATTTGCAACCCGCCGAAAGGCTTTAAGCTTCCCCGAAACGCCTGACAAATCTGATTTAATAAGTCAAATTGAAAAGCGTGTAACATTGAAACTTCATCAATAATTAAAACTTTAGTCGTGGCAAATTTTTTCTTAAGATAAAATTTTTTCAAAAGACTTTGCATGTCTTTGCTAGTCAATTTTTCTTTAATCCCTAGTCCCGACCAAGAATGAATCGTCACGCCATTCATATGAGTCGCCGCAATTCCAGTTGAGGCGGTTATACCAACATCTTTGCCTTGATTTTTTAAATAATTAATATATTTATTTAATAAAAAAGTCTTCCCGCTTCCTGGAGGCCCAGTTAAAAAAACATTTTGACCCATTTTTAAAATATCCAAAGCTTCTTGTTGTGTCATTTACCTTTGATTTAAATTTAAAATACCTATTTTTACTAATGATTTAGCGGTATTTTTAACTAATTTTAATTGTTCTTCGCAAGTAGTCCCTAACGCATTACCGCCTAATGCAATAACTATTTTTTTCATTGTAATATATTAAATCAAAAAAAATATTTTTAATAATTAAATATTGACTTAGTATTTATTATAAACTTGATTAATAAACCGTTTCACCAATTAGCACTCTTAATTTATCCAACAAATTATCTTTGGTTAATTCTATTAATAGTTTTTGATCATTCTCAATTCTAAATTTAAAACCATCAGCTATCGCAGTATCTTCAATTACCACTAAACTATCAAAACCTTCTGTTCTTATTAATTGATCAATTTTTTCTCTTCCATGCTTTAATCTTACTTTTCTTAAAATAGCTTCTATTTCTTTAGCTTGAGTAGCTCCTAGTTCAGCTCGTTTCAAAGATAATAAATGTTGATCTTCGCGATTGACTTGTTCGTTCTCTAAACGATCACTTTTAGAAACCACTGTTTTAATAAGACGAATGTTAGTCGCTCTTTTCAAATCAAACATTAATCTATTCATTTTATCATCTGAACCAAGTTTATCTAAATCAACCACTAAGGTTAATTCATCGCCTCCAACTAAACCAGTAGCTAATTCCCCATCCTTTACTAAATCATGTGTTTCTAATACATTAAAAACTTTTTGACGAATTTCTCTTAGTTGTTTAGTCATAGAATCACCGGCCATTAAAGATGCTTGAGCAAATGTTAATCCGTCATCCTTTTTGTTTACTTTTTTCAAAAGTTGTTCATATTCTAATAATTGATCAACTCCAACATCCAAAACATCTAAGCTTAAATAAGCCGCTCTTTCAATTTCTAGAGCACGTTTATGAAATATGGCTTCACTTGTAAAATTACGATCTTTTTCATTATACTCTAATTCAGTTTTTAATCTTGCTTGGTCAAAATTACTATTATTTACTAAATCAATAGCTAATTCTTGATGTTTTTTTAACTTCTTATCAAAACTATTATCAATAAGTTCATCATTAGTGCAAGGTTTAACAAAATCTAATAAATTTAAAATTTTAATATATGCCTGAGCTTGTTCTAAAAGCGCTTGACTTTTGTCATCACCTTCCGAAATCTCAAATTTACCTTTTCTAATATCTCGTAAAACATCCCTATTAAAAACACCATCTTGAATAATTTCAAATTGAATGCCTGAAGCATTCGTTATAATTTCACCAGATAAATTCTGGTGTAATCTATCAAATTCTATTAGTTCACTTTCAATGTCTGATTCTGAATATTCTTGACCATAACCAAATTTTTCATGAGCAAGTCCATGTTTTAAACCAGCCAATCTAGCAGATTGAAAGGATTGAGCTAATGTTAAAAATTTATTAGATAATGAATCCTGAACCGTTTGATTATCTTTAACCTCAGAAATTCCATAACTTAACCTAAAACCATGAGCTGTAAATTCTTTAATAAAATCAATAATCTTTGGCTCTTGCGGTAATTTAGAAGCTTCTTCTAAAACATACTTTGTCATTTCTTGATCAACTTGTGTGCAAACATTATTCATAAATTCACTAACACTACCAATTGTTTCAACTATTTCGCCAGGTAATTTAAAAACTCCATATTTATAATTTTGCTCTAAATCTAAATTATCTGGTTTAATATTAACATTTTTATCTATTAAATTTTCAAAAAAATATTTTTGAGACAATTCGCGACGTTTAGCGATAATACTATCGGTTAACTGAGGTCCAAAAACTACATCATTTAAATTTTTTATAGACAAACAACGAGCTGTCGGAGTTAAAACTGTAATAACTACATCATCGTTTTCTAAACTATTTAACATTTTACTCCAATCTCGACGTTCCTGTAATGAAATTAATTCTTCTTTATCACTCTCATTTATAACCTTATCAATGGCGAGATTTTCAATTATTTTTGCTGTCTCCAAATTACGATCTAATCTTAAACGAACATCCTCTTCTATTTTTGGACATTCTTTTTCTTTTACTTGTAATTTTTCTTTGTTAATCATATAATTTTCTATAAAATTTAAATTTTCAAAATTCATATAAAATTAGTATTTAAAAAATAATTAAATTATTCATTATTTATTATAGCACATAATTTAATTTTTAAAATAAAAAAGAAGCTTAGCTCCTTTTTTATTATAATTTTTATTCAACCTCTATATTAGAAAACAAATCACTCGGCAAAACTGTCCCCTGAATATTAAAATCATCTAATTTTAAATCGGGTATTTGACTAGCAAATGGCATATCAGTTTCAATGGTTTCCAAATTATCTAAATTACTACTTAATTTAGATTGATTAAAGAATATAAAATAAGTTGCTACGCCAATTGCAATTAAAATTAGAATAATTAAAACAACAATTAATGATTTTTTAGACATATTATTTTAAAACTTGATTATAGTTTTGTAAAAAATTATCCCGCGTAATTTTTAAATTTTGAGCTGAATTTATCAAATCTCTTAAATTGTCTATTGTCTGACATTTTGATTTTAAATTTTTAATTTGAATTAATAACTCTTGTCCTTGTTGTTGGGTTGATATAAAATCAACGCTCCGTTGGTTATAAAGAGCGCAGGTTTCTGCTTGGAGTGAACATGCCTGAGGTGTGCCCACACATGGCCTTTCACAACGTTCTAAGCGCTCCTGGAGTTCATTTAATTTTTGATTTAATTCTTGCTCTAATCCACTCGGATTAATTTGCTGACAAAATTTTTCTGGTGTTGGTTTTTTAATTAATTCTTTTTCTAAAATTTATTTTTGACTCAACCACTGATTTTTTAAATTAACAATTTCCTTATTCCAGGCTGGACCAGCTTCCCGTAAACTTAACATTGATTGTAA
This sequence comes from Patescibacteria group bacterium, assembly GCA_028707495.1. Lineage (NCBI taxonomy): Bacteria > Patescibacteria group bacterium. The sequence continues at coordinate 21,986 of JAQWAS010000007.1, read as the reverse complement.
AAAATCAGACTGCCAATTATCTTGCGGGCTAACGTGGCTACATTTATCTATTGTTAAATTTAAATTATTTAACAATGTTTGACCAATCGACTGAGTTGACTTTAAATTGTTGTAAATTTGATCAATGGTTTGACACAAAGGTTTTTCACTTAAAGCACAATCAATTTTATTGATTTCAATTTGTTCTAAACCTATTTGAATTTGTTGGAGACCATCTTCAATTGTTGTTTTGGCCTTTTGAATTTGAAAATCGACTTGTTGACAAACTTCCCATGGCGACTGACGTTTAGCTAAATTAGATTCTAAAATGGTTCTTTTGGCTAACCATTTATTTTCTACTTCCTGAATGGCTATTTGAAAACCACTATCATCACCCGCCTCGATGGCTGTCTGAATTTGTTCGGCTAAAATTTGTTTGTCTTGATTTAATTCGGCAATTAATTCATTAGCCGTTAAAACACTCGGATCTTGAACTTTTAATTCTAAAAGTAAATCTTCGTATTCTTTAATTTGCTCGATAGCTTGATTAAATTGTTGATCAAAAATTTTTAAAATTAATTCCTTTCTTTTTATCATAGCTTGAATTTTATATTCTTCATATTGTCCTAAATTTTGTTGAACAACGTCGTTTATAGTTTGCTCAATATTAGCCAAACCATCTCCCAACTCTCTAAATTCTTTTATATTAAAACCAGCTACCTCTGATGCACGTGCATCCATTTCGTTTTCAAATTCAGTCTGTAATTGGTTTTTATAATTTTCAATTTCTGTTTTAATCCGATTTTGATTTTCAGCTACGCGACGTTGTGCATAAGCTTGAGCTGAACCAGCATCTGTAAAACCCGCTGAGGCCATTTCGTGCTCTAATTCTATTTGCAAACGTGCACCCAAATCTGCGCCAAACTCTTCAACTTTAGGCTGAATTTGCGAGCCCAATTCTTCCTCAATTTTTTTGTTCTCCGTTTCAATAATTTCTTTTAATTCTTGCCCTTGGGATTTTAATTCTACGCCTAAAGAATTTCTTAAACCAGCTAAATCGTTTTTAATTTGTTGACTATAAGCCATTAAATCCTGAACTCTATTTTGTGCCTCAGTTAAACTTTGAGTCGTGCATACTTCGTCTATTTTAGTTTGAGCATTAAACTGATATTGAGTAATATCCGGCACTTCAGCTTCAAACCCCATATTTTTTAATTGACTAACCGCTGGAACTAAAATTGTGTTTAAAGCTTCTAAGCTGGCTATAAATTCACCTGACTCATATTTAGTCATTAAACAATAAATTTCAATCATATCTCGTTCATCTACTATTTCTTTAATATCGGATGGGATATTGGGTAAAGTTTGGGCCCATAAAACATTTACTTCAGTTAAAACAAAAACTAAAGCAATAAAAATTGTTAAAAACTTGTTTTTAAATTTCATATATTTAATTTTATGTTTTTATTATATCACTTTTTAAAATTTAAAAAAACGTTGACATTAAAAATAAAATAATCTAATATAGAATATTGCTCTTTCATTTTTAAAACATCAAATTAATTACTCCAAGGAGGTAAATTATGCCCAACAGGACACCAACTCTCCAAGATATCCAAGGTTTATTCAAATTCTGGGAATTTGTTCCCCCAGACTTTTTCAGTAGAGAACTCCTGGAAAAAGACATTAAGAATTCTTTCGAGAAATTCGTTTCTGGCGTCCATGACTCAGGAATGCTCAACGACCTTTGGGTTTCAACTCCTGACAAATTCAAGCTAATTCTTGACCAACGTCTGAAAGAGCTGGAAGAATAACTCAATTTCAAAACCGGCTATATGGCCGGTTTTTTTTTTATTTATAAATAAAAACACCTCTCGCAAGAGAGACGTTTTTTTGGGGTCTGATAGGGGAACAACTTAGAACCTGTTTGGTGGGAGTGAAGGGTATTTCCGTTCCTAATTTTTGTTTATAAATTAACTCGTTTTAGTTTATTTTTGTTTTTTTTTAACAACCAAGCAGGAAAAAGATGTTCTTTATTTGTTTTTTTATTTTTTCCACCACAACATATACACAATTGTTTAACTAATGATTTTTTTGATTGTGTATTAATTTAGACATCTTAAGTAAATCTAATTCAATATTATAAACGGTGTATATTTCATAATATCACATCCCAAAAACAAAAAACAGTTCTAATTGAGCCGTTTTAAATTATCATATGGTTATATTTAATCTAGGGTAAGTTCTCGCAAACTATCCCATCACCATCACTATCTAATCTATGAATATCATTACTAATTCCTCCACAATAATCAAAAACCACTTGAGCTTCTGCACGTGTCGCAAAATCACCACAATTATATACATTTTCTGAACAATTATAGGTCTGATCAGTTGGTTGGTCATCCTCTACTTCCTGTTCATTTCCAGCCTCCTCGGGAGCCACTGTGTCCTCCTGACAAGCATCGGGATGCCACAACCCTAATTCATTCTCCCTGGCGTAATCTTCGGCGTTTTTAAATTCAGTTTGATATTTATAAGGAATGATATAAGTATATTCGTGAGCATAACCTTGCTTTATAATTTCTAAATTGTAAAATAAACCCTCTTGAATCCTAACATATCTTAAAAGTCTCCCATATTTATCTCTTTCGTCTTGACTTGGATCACTTTCTAATTCGACCATTTTACCCGAGAGCCACTCCTTGGCTTTATTGCTGGCTTCGATTCCAAAACATTGAACGGGCTTTCTTGGATCAACTGTTTCCGGAGTGTCTATACCAATTAATCTTAAGGTTTCATCTACTCCATCTATCTTTACAACTACTGTATCTCCATCAACCACCCTAACAACTGGATAATATTGTGTTTGATCATCATTATTGATTTCCTCATCTTCCCCTAATTCTTCACCTGTTTGTGTTTGATTAGTATCCTCTTCTTGATATTGGTTTTCGTTTTCTGGGTCAACATTTATTTTACCCTTATTTTTGTCTTCACTCTCATTTATTCCCTTAATGTTTAAATTGTTATCATTATTATCTGTATCCTCTAATAGATCGGCTCCCTCTATTTCTTCTGGTCTTTCTATTATATAATTTATTTTTTCTATTAAGCTTTCCTTAAACTTACCCTTTGATGTAGTTGTGTTTACTTTAAAAGTATTTTCACCTTCAATTAGATTAAGTGAAAAATAAAAATTTCCTCCCTCATCTGATTTTACGGTTTCCACTTTTTCGTTATTTAATATAATATTAACGGCCGCATTAGGATCAACATTATATCCCTCTATATTTACGGGTGTCGAATAAAATATTCTTTCAACACCTCTAAACATCGGTTTACCTTGTGAAACGACAGAACCAATTACTATAATAAAAATTATAAAAGCTAGCGTATAAATCCACCATTTCTTCCAAAAAGGTTTTTTGTTTTTATTTTTCTTAAACATTCATATTTATATTCTCAGACATAAAATTATTTATTATCTTAATGCCATTTTATTATACTTTACCCCCCTTGTCAAAACAAAACAGCCCCTACGGGGCTATTTTAAATTGATAATTCAAGGGGTGGCCAGAGGGAATCATTTACACTTACCACTCGTGGGGTAAGCTAAGGGGCGCTACTATATCAAAATTATCTAAATTAAACCTAAATCTTCAATCTTTTCAAGCATTTTTAATGTCTCCTTAACCGAAGGATTACTGAGATTTTTTAACTCAAGTTTATCCCCATAATCTTTTTTTAAATTAGTCACAAATTCATCAGCCCAAGATGGAGATAAACTAAAAACCCCAGTAAAATCTAAAATTATTTTTTCTTCTTTTGATCTACTGTTTATTTCTGGCTGAATTGCTTTATAAGCTTCACGTCCATCATCGCGAGAGGTGAGAACATCGCCAAATTTTTCTAATTTTATAATCATATTTTTTAACTTAATATTTTATTGTGGCTAAACAACCTTTTAGATTCTTTTTTGTTTCAACTATTTTTAAATCATTCTTCTTGTCAATTTGAACTTGAGCTACGCCTGATTGAAAAACAAGACACATATCTTGTGATACGATATTCCTTCTAACAAACTTTAGTCCATTACCTCTATTTTCAGGTTGACGACCAGAAATAATTTCAGTGAAAGCCACTTTTAATGCTTGAGCGTCATTTTTCAGTGTTGGCCTAGCAACCTTTAATGTTTTTAAAACACCACGCCCTCGATCAGCAATAATAATTTCTTTTGACTTCAAACAATAACCAAAAAATATTCCAGGAAGATTAGGCCAATTCCCAATATTATGATCAAAAGAATTATTACCAATTTCACCAATCATAGCAATCAATAGTGGAAACTTATATTGAGGATCGTCTTGTTTCTGTAATAAGTTTGCTAAAGATGAAAGTCGTGCTTTAAAAACAAATTTATCTCTACAATAAAGTTCATCAAATGTCTCAGGTGGGTTTTTTGCTAAAGTCCATCTATAAGCAACCTTAAACATATATTTATAATCTTTTCTTAAAAAATCAACGGCATCACTGGAATTGTAATAGCGATGTGCCCCCTTTTTTTCTCTCACAGAATTTAACTTACCCAAATTATCCCAACGACGAAGAGTCTTAGGATTTAGACCAAGCATTTTTGCTGTTTTGTTTATATCTAACATATATTTAATATATCAAATTGGACATTTTTTGGCAAGTATTTTTTAACAAAATTGGACATTTTCACACGTCTTAATCCTTATTTTAAGCCAAACTTGTTTTAAAGTTGGACATTTTTAATTTTAATAAATTCACTTAAAATTAGACATTTTTTATGAAACAAAAAACACCTCTCACAAGAGAGACGTTTTTTTGGGGTGGCCAGAGGGAATCGAACCCTCGTTAACGGGACCACAACCCGCTGTTCTACCATTGAACTATGGCCACCACGAAATAACTAATAACTAACAACTTACAACTCTCAACCTACTACAACCTACAACTTATAGATTATAAATATTAATTATTAATCCCGCCCAAATGGTGATTATCGGTTGTTGGTTGTTGGTTGTTGGTTGTTAGTTTTCTGTTGTCAGTTATTCTGGTACCCCCGGCAGGAATCGGACCTGCATAACCAGCTTAGAAGGCTGGTGTTCTATCCATTGAACTACAGGGGCAAATTAAATTTTAAACTTAAATTATTATATACTTTTAAAAATTTTTTGTCCAGACCCTTTTTGTAAAATTCAAAATTTAAAATTATAAATCCCATATAAATCCAAAATTTTCATATCAAAATTCAAAATATTTGTATCATTGGCATTAAATTAGCTTTATTCATGTTATATTTTAACTTTATTAATATCATCAACGTTAATATTCATTTTACGACACTATTTAATTTATATTATAAGCCAATTTTATAAATATTTTATAAAAATATTGTCTATTTTTGACTTATAAGATTTTTTATGTTATAATTTGCTCCACGTGGAACATTCGCCTGTTTTTAATTCTAATTTGTCTCTTTTTATATAAAAATTGTCAATAAAACTTACTTTTTATATTATTTTTAATCAAAGACTACTTTTTAGCCATTTTCCAGAGTAAATTGAAATAATTGGTAAAACTTTTAACTAAATCCTTATTTTTTATTTCAAAAATGATTGGATCTTGAGAATAAATAATTAAATCTATTTTATCGTGCCAAATTTGAATACCCACGGGCGAATAAAATTCTTGCGGTAAAAATTTGAATTTTTTACGTTCTGAAGGCAATTGATGTAAATAATATTGATCTATAAATTTTTGAGTTTCCGAACGTTGATTTTCATAGGCAATAATATTTTGACCTATTTCTTTATTAATTCTTAAAGATTCATATTTATTTAAAATTCCCGTTTCTTTTGCTAGCTCAACCCATTGCTGACCACCAGCCCCAATAATATTAACTTGCGTCTTTTTAGGTTGATTTTGTAAGTTGTTAATATGCATAGTCATAAATCCATCCAAACCGGCATAGACTTTTATTTCAGCTAAATGTTTTGACTGATCTCGCTGATTAATAATTTGAGGAATTAATTCTTGAGCTAGTTGAAATTTAGATTTCATTTTTTTTAAAATAACTTCAGGTTCAGCTGTTTGCCAATGTTTACGACCGGATTGAATAACTTGAAAAATTAAATCTTGATTTTCTAATTCACCTAAGGTATTGTAAACCGTTTGGCGGGGGAGTTGCGTTTGAGTAATAATTGGTCCAACTCGAGTTAATCCTAAACCCAAAAGCGCTAAATAAACTTTAATTTGGTTATCAGAAAATCCTAATTGTTTTAGTTCTTTTTGCATATTTTTAAAAATTGATTGTCTAAAATATTTGATTAATTAAGTTTAAGCTAGTATTTAAGCTAAAACATTGTCTATATTATTGTCAACAAATTTGGTTGACAATTCTATTATATCATACTATAATGTTAATAACAATACAAGGAATGTAATTTGACAATTTAAAACAAAGGAGATACACAATGGGAATCAAGTCAAGAATGGTTAAACAGATCGCGCTCGACGCTGGCAAGCTAATTGTCAAAGTCGCTACGTTCGTAGGCATGTTTCTATTCAAAGTCATCACCTATCCAATCGTTGGCAACTTGAGTGCCAAGATTCAATACGGCTTCCAAGATCTGGTTGGTAAAAAATGGTTCGATGCAGATCAAGCAACGCAGATAAGCTTTATTACGAATTATCCAATTTACACAACCCTATCAACTCTTTGTCTCTATTTAACTTACAATCTATTAAGTAGAATATTGACGAGACCTAGTCTATTTCTGCCAACACCAAGAGAAGACTTTATTATCCCAGTAGTCTTGGGTATTACTATCGGTTTAATCCTAGCTACGGCAGATGTAATTATTAGGCGAAAAACTGTGGCATACTCAGAACATTGCTATGAAGTGCATGGATATTGTTACATATATCATTATAAATATGCACGATATAAGGCAATTGGTACAAAAATTGGATATATATTAGAGTCTATATGTGGACTCACAGATAAAAAATAGCCTAACAAAAACCCCGCGCACAACAACACGGGGCTTTTATTTTCATAATAAAAAAATGGACCTGAGGAGACTCGAACTCCTGACCCCCACATTGCAAATGTGGTGCTCTAACCAACTGAGCTACAGGCCCAAAATAACTAATAACTAATAACCTATAACAAAGGACACAATCTGACTAAAACCGATCACCTTCTGCTTGCAAATCCGCCAGCTGGCGGATCTACCAACTGAGCTACAGGCCCACGGATAACAATTAACTTTTAACAATTAACAAATAACTATTTGTCATTCCCGCGCAGGCGGGAATCCAGTGTTAACTCTAAATAAACATTTATTCTAAGCCAACTCTAGATCCTGAATCAAGTTCAGGATGACAAGACAAACTACAAGCTATAAACTATAAGCCAACCAAATTAACGTCGAAAAATCGCTAAAATAATCCCCTCAAACATATCAAAAATTAGTAAAAAACCCAAAATAATACAAATGATACCAATAATTTTATAACCAAAAGTGGTTCCACCCTCATAACCCAAATGCTTATCAAACCAGGGGATAGGACCAAAAAAATTCCTAAACCAAGCTGTTTTAATTACTAGAAATGAACCTATTATTACAAAAATTATTCCTAAAAAAACCATATTTTTATTTTATAACTTTGTCTTTTAAATAATCTAACGCCTTTTTGGATGTCAAGGCATTACGCAAATAACTTTTATACCGCTCATCTGCTACTTGCTCTTTAACAGCTTGATCAGTATTGTGCTCTAAGATTTTATCAATTTCTTTTTGTAATTCTTCATCAGTCACTTGAATATCTTGTTGTTTAACTATTTCTCTAATAATTAAAGAAACTTTTAATCTTTTTAAGGCTTGGCTTTCTAGGCCCTTTTTAAGCCCAGCTTTATCTTTTTGTAGATGAGTTAAATAATCTTCAAATTTCATGCCTTGTTGTTGAATAAAACTTTCCATTTCCTTAAGCATAACATCTTTTTCGTTTTCAATTAAAACTTCAGGAATTTCACCAAAATTAGACACTTGGATAAGTTTATCAAACATTTCGTTTTCTAAATCTTGGTTTTGTTTAGCTTCAGCTTCTTGTTGTAAATTCTCGGCTAATTGTTTTTTTAATTCAGCTAAATTATTGAATTTACCTAAAGATTTAGCAAATTCATCATTAATTTCCGGTAAAGTCATTTCATAAATTTCATTAACTTTAACTTTAAAATCAACTTTTTTGTTGGCTAATTTTTTATCATGATAATCTTGCGGATAGGTTAAGGTAAATTCTTTTTGATCATTTTTCTTTAAACCAATTATTTCTTTATCTAAACCCGGCAGAAAAAAATCGTCTCCCAACATGATGGCTGTATTTTTAGTTTGACCACCATCAAGAGGTACTTTGTTAATCGACATCTCAATATCCAACATAACTTTATCACTTTTTTTAGCCTCGCGTTCGACTATTTTTTCTTGTGATCGAGCCATTTGCAATTCTTTCAAAATTTTCTCTTGATGCTCATTTTCAACCTTGATTGGTTCTTTAACAATTTTAATTTGTGTTAAATCAGCAATCTTAACCGTTGGTAATAAAGCGACTTTAGCTTTATAAACAAAAGGATTGCCTGGTATCATTTTAATCACTTGGATCTCTGGCTGACCAACTGATAATAATTTTTCTTTCATTAAAATTTCATAATATGTCACGGTGATAATTTTTTCTAAAGATTTTTGCAATAAATCCATCTCAGAATATTTTTTTCTAACCATTTCAACTGTAGCTTTGCCTTGGCGAAAGCCTGAAAATTTTTCTTCTTTAATGATGGTTTGAATTGTATCATCAATAAATTCAGTTAATTCTTTGGCCTCGACTTCAATTTCTAATTCAACCAAACCTTTGTCTAATTTATTTTGATTTAATAATTGCATAATAAAAAATGTATTTAACTTAATTAAAATTTATTTATAAATCCATCTCCCTTTATCTACTCACTGTTCACTATTCACTATAATCTACAAACTACTCACTATAAAAGCGGAGCTATAATCAAGGCTACAATCGACATTAACTTAATCAAAATATTGAGAGCGGGACCCGCCGTATCTTTAAATGGATCACCAACCGTATCACCAACAACAGCTGCTTTATGAGAATCAGATCCCTTGCCGCCATGATGACCTTCTTCAATATATTTTTTAGCGTTATCCCAGGCGCCACCAGCATTAGCCATCATAATCGCTAATAAAAATCCAGTTACAATGGCGCCAATCAACAAACCACCCAAGGCCTCTTTACCGAGTAAAAAGCCCACAACCACCGGTGATAAAACTGCCAACAAACCAGGCAAAACCATTTGTTTTAATGCACCACTGGTTACAATTTTAACACATTCAGCATGATCGGGTTTATTTTCTTTTAACATAATACCCTTAATTTCACGGAACTGTCTTCTAACCTCCTGAACAACGGAATAAGCTGCCTTACCTACAGCCTGCATAGCTAAAGCTGAAAAAACAAACGGTAACAAACCACCCAAAAACAAACCAATTAAAACTTGTGGATTATTTAAATTTAAAACATCCAACCCGACAAGTTGCGAATAGCTAACTGACAAAACCAAAGCTGTTAAAGCAGCCGAACCAACTGCAAAGCCTTTTCCAATGGCAGCTGTCGTATTGCCTACAGAGTCTAATTCTTCACAACCCTTGCGAGTTTCATCGCCCAACTTAGCCATTTCAGCTATTCCTGCCGCATTGTCAGCCACTGGACCATAAGTATCTGTCGCTAAAGTAATTCCCAAGGTTGATAACATCCCGACCGCAGCAATCGCAATCCCATACAAACCAGCGAATTTAAATGATAAAAAAATAGCTAAACATACGATTAAAATAGGTATAGCCGTGCTATTCATACCCAAGGCCAAACCTGAAATAATATTGGTAGCCGAACCAGTTTCTGATGTTTTGGCTAAATTTTTCGTTGGTTTAAAACGAGCCGAAGTATAATATTCTGTTAATAACCCAATAGCTAAGCCAGAAAATAAACCAACAATTACACTCCAAAATAAATTTAAATTATTATCAGCCAAATAACGTATAATAAAATAACTCCCAATAATCATTAAAACTGCGGCCGTATAAATACCACTATTTAAAATACTATGCGGATTACCTTTGTGACGTAATTTAATAGCTAAATTGCCAAACAAACTAGCAACTATACCTAAACCAGCTAAAAGTAAGGGTAAAATAACTACCTGATGTCCAAGGGTTGCTAAACTTAAAGTCCCTAAAACCATAGCAACGATAATAGAATCAACATAAGACTCAAACAAATCAGCGCCCATACCGGCGACATCGCCCACATTATCGCCCACATTATCAGCAATAGTAGCTGGATTGCGAGGATCGTCTTCAGGTATACCAACTTCAATTTTACCGACAAGATCAGCACCCACATCCGCCGCCTTAGTATAAATTCCGCCACCGACACGTGCAAATAAAGCAATTGAAGAGGCACCAAAACCAAAACCGTAAATTATCTCTGGATCTTTAAAAATATAATATAAGACACTTATTCCCAATAAACCTAAGCTTACAACTGTAATGCCCATAACACTCCCTGAAGAAAAAGCAATTTTTAAACCCTTATACAAGCTGCTTTTAACTCCCCAGGCTGTCCGACCGTTACTCATAGTAGCTACACGCATGCCAACATTACCAGCCACTGCAGAAAATAAAGATCCAACCAAAAAGGTTAAGCTTAATTCCCATCCTCGAAAAAAGAATAAAACAACGGCAACAATAAAAACAAAAATAACCAAAAGTTTGTATTCTTTATTTAAAAAAGCCATCGCGCCTTCACGAATTGAATTAGAAATTTCCTTTACTTCAGCCGGGCCAATTTCTTTCTTTTTAATCCAACAACTCAATAATAAACTAAAAATTAAACCTAAAACCGCAATAACAATAGGAAAACAAATTAAAGACATAATTTTAACTAAATAATTAAATTATTTTTATCTGACTAATTGGTTTTATTATTCCTCATCAACAACTGGCTCAGCTTCGATTATTTTTTCTATTTCATCTTCGTTTTGATTTGGAGCCGATTCCACTGTTTCTAATTTTTCGTCTACTGGTTCCTTTGTTTCAATATTATCAAGACCAACCTCTTCGCCATGCTCACTCACAATAGCTAATTTCCAACCAGTTAAATGAGCAGCTAAACGCACATTTTGGCCAGATTTTCCAATAGCTAAAGACAATTGATCATTTTTAACCATCACCTTAGCTATTTTAGTTTCTTCGTTAATTTCAATTTTACTAACCTTGGCTGGCGCTAAAGCGTTACTAATATAGGTTTCTGGTTTTTCATTATAATTAATAATATCAATTTTTTCTCCGCCTAATTCTGAAATAATCACTTGAATTCTAGCTCCACGTTGTCCGACACATGAACCAATCGGATCAACATTTTCTTGTTTGGACTCAACCGCGATTTTTGTTCTAGATCCAGCTTCGCGGGCAATGGATTTGATTTCAACGCTACCATTATTAATTTCAGGAATTTCTGAATTAAATAAATCTTTTACAATAGCTGGGTGAATATGGGAAAGTAAAATTTTAGGGCCACGATTAGCTTTATCAACAGCTAAAACATAAAGTTTAATTTTTTGACCAATTCTATAGCGAAAACTATAAATTTGCTCTTGCTTGGGAATAATACCACTCGTTCTTTCAAAATCAACCACAATGTGCGTTGGTTCAATTCTCTGAACTAAACCCACCACGATTTGACCTTCGCGATTTTTAAATTCTTCATAAATCACATCTTTTTCAATTTCATTTAAACGTTGGGTAATGACTTGTTTAGCGACTTGAGCAGCAACTCGGCCAAATTCTGATGGCACATCTAATTTTTGCCTAATTTCATCACCAAGCTTGGCGGTTTTTTTAATCGCTTTGGCTTCGTCTAGAGTTAGATCTTTTTTAGAATTAAAACGCCGTTCAGTGATTTCCTCACCATCTTCAGTTTCAGAAATTTCTTCTGGACTTAAAGGCACGTATAAACGCATTTCCATTTCACCTTCTTCGTTTTCAACCTCTCTTTCGACCACGTCTACGACACTTTTAACATCAAACATTTGCATTTTACCCGTTTCCGGATCGAATTTAACTTCAACATTTTGGCCTTTTTCACCAAAATCTTTACGATAAGCAGCCGCTAAGGCTTGCTCAATAGCTTCTAAAACTAAATCCTCGGAAATACCTTTTTCCTCACAGATTTGTTTAATAGCTGAAACAATTTGATTTGTCATATAAACTTGTTTAAAAAATATAGCTAGTATAAATACTAGCTGCCATTAATGAATCATTATACATTGAATTTAATTTAAAGTCAACCCCAAGTTATCCACTTAAAATATGCTTAAAATGTTTAACTTTAGCTAAACGCGTTTGAAAATTAATTTCTAAAGCTAAAACATCAAAATAATAGTTTTTATCGGATAGATCTGGTCGATCTAAAATATATTCCTCAGCTACTTTTAACATTTTAGCTTGTTTAATTTTACCAACAGCTTCTTCAGGATAGCCTAAATTCAAATTACTGCGCGTCTTAACTTCAATAAAGACAACTGCCCCTTCCTGGTCATAACAAATTAAATCAATTTCACCACTTCGAGTCTGAAAATTTGTTTCAATAATCTGATAATGATGTTGGACTAAAAATTGGCATGCAATTTTTTCACCCAACCGACCCAACTCACGCTTAGATAAAGCCATTTTATGGTAAATATTTTTTAAGCTGGCGTTGCTTAATTAATTCTTGTTTTTTGACTGGATAAATTTTTTTAAAATAATGAATTAAACGCCAAGCCCAAATAATTAGCCCGATCAACCATAACCCCAACCAAAAACGTGCACTCAAAAAATAAACACCTGCCCAACGAAAAAACAACAACAACCAACCCGACAAACCCATAATTAAAACTGCTTTTGAAATTTTATTTAACGCTATTTTCAAAATTTTATCCTTTTTCATAGCAATTAAAATTAAAACTATGCCAGCTATAATTAATAAACTAAAAATAGCAATTAAAATCCATCTTTGCAAAGCATGGATTAGTAAGGGTTGAACATCAAACCAATATTTTAATTTTAATAATTTAGTAAAGTCCATATTATTTTTTTATAAAAATTAAACCAAAATGAAAAGAACCAGCTTCAAATTCTTCTTGTAATTCAAAGCCTATTTTAATGACTAAATTTTTAATTTGTTCGATATCAACTCTTTTTTCAACTGGTGGGCCAAACAAAGCTCCGGTTTGTTTCCAATCTATAATTAACAATTTGCCCTGTGTTTTTAATAAACGTTTAACTTCATAAATCACATTTTCGTTTTTTTCAACTTGAAACAATAAATTAATTACTAAGGCGATATCCAATTCTGTTTTAATTTTGGTGGCATCTTTTTTTTCTAAATCTGACCATACTGTTTTTAAATTGTACAAGCCTAAACTGTGAGCTTCGTTTTCTACGCTTTTTAAAACTGGCTTTAAAATATCAATAGCATAAACTACGCCATCCTGACCAACCATGCGGGCGGCCTGCAAGCTAAAGAAGCCCCGACCACCACAACCAAAATCACCGATTTTCAAACCTTGAATAACGCCGACTGCGGTTAAAACTTTTTGTGGGTCAAGAAGCTCGTTGCCACCTGGCACTTTTGATTGAAACATAATAAATTAAATTAAAATCTAATTATATTATTATAGTATAAATATAAAATAAACAAAAGTAAAATAAAAACCCCCCGCGAAGAATAAAGGGCTTTTAAGGGTATAAACCCACACATCGCTGGGCGATGTACTCTATGATCGCGGGGTGGTGGTGGTCGCCATAAATTTGTTAGTCGGGTGCCATGGGTGTGGCTCGAATCGAGCGAATTTTACACGGTTGGATACAATCGGCACACAGGGCGACTATTGTTATTGAAAACTGACGATCACTTGGTGGAGAAATTCCTAAACGTCCTAAAACAGATAGGGCTTTAGACAATTGAGTCTCCTTTCTCAATTGAAAAATTATATTCGAAAAGAACAATATCTATAATTTAATTTATCTTTTTAAAAAAGTCAAGACCTAACTGTTAATAACTTAACTTAAAAATTTGTTAGCCGAATCAGCGGCAATAGCGCCCGAGGCGGCCGCTGTGATAACTTGATCAAATTGATATTGACCACTCGTCACGTTTCCCGCTGCCATCACACCAGGTAAATTGGTTTGACCGTGCATATTTATTTTAATATAACCGCGTTCATCTAAGTCTATATTTAAATTTTGAGCTAATTGACTATTGGATTGTAAACCAATTTCAATAAACAAGCCCGCTACATTTAATTCCGTTTGATCTTGAAAAGGTTCTTTTAAAACAATCGATTCTAGTCTGTCTTGACCTTTTAATGCTGTAATTTGATTGCTTAAAATTATATCTACGTTGTTTAATTTTTCGATTTTAGATTGCCAGCTTTTATCAGCTAAAATTTTATCTAGCATTTCAATTACATAAACATGTTGGGCATATTTAGCTAAAATAAAAGCCGAGCCTAAACCGGAATTAGCTGCACCAGCGACCGCCACCACTTTATCTTTATACAATGGGCCATCACACGTCGCACAATAAGCTACCCCTTTACCATTTAATTCTTCTTCCCGAGGTAAATTTAATTTACGATGATGCGCGCCCATAGCTAAAATCAAACTCTTGGCTTGATAATCTTGTTGGCTGGTTTTAACTTGGTAAAATTTGTTCTGGTGAGTGATCTGCGTGACTTTATCAAAAACCGGCTCATGTCCTAAAAATTTGATTTGTTCCAACATTTTTTGGCTTAATTCAAAACCACTTATACTTTGAATGCCAAGATAATTTTCAACCAAGGGTGATTCGGTAATTAAACCTCCCGGCAGTTGACCAATCAATAAAAAATTTATTTGGTAACGAGCTGCATAGACAGCAGCCGACAAGCCAGCAGGCCCAGTGCCAATAATAATTAAATCGTATTGAGACATAAAATTATTTTTTTAAAAACTTATTTTAGTATTATAATCCAATCTAAATTAAAAATCAAAATTGACAAACATTTTTTTAGAGATTAAAATGTATTAATGGATTATTTATTTTTAAAAAATTAAATATATGTTCAACAAACATCATGACTCTTTAGATAATAAAAATAAACAAGAAATTGAAACTGTCATTGGTTCGTCTATTAATGTTAAGGGTAATTTTATCGGCAAGGGCAATATCCGCATTGAAGGTAAAATTAATGGTTCTGTTCGAACCAGAAAAGATATTGTTGTTAGTAATGGTTCAGTTGTCGAAGCTAATATTTATGGAGAAAATATTTTAATTGCTGGTAATGTCAAGGGAAACGTCCGCGCTCAAGGTAAATTAACCTTATCCAAAACAGCTCAAGTCAAAGGTGATGTTGAATATTTAATTTTATCAGTTGAAGAGGGCGCAATTTTAAATGGCAAATGTACCTTAGGCACACCTGAAGATAAAACTAAAATTCCAGAAAAAATTGACAAAAAACCAATCGTAATTAAGGACGACAAAAACAAAAAATAATCATTTTAACTTTAAAATTTTTCCATTTAAGTTTTAAGATTTAAATTATGTATTTCTATTTCTTTGATTCGTTTTTGAATCAAAAAAAATATTCTACTCAAATAAAAGAAATAGAGACTCAACTAGTTGACCTCGGGATTGATGGTCGACTTTTTAAACTTACACCTCTACGCAATTTAAAAGAAGCTCTACGCGAATCATATAAAAAAGGCGTACAAACTTTTGTTGCTGTTGGTGATGATGCCACTTTAAATAAATTGATTAATAATCTACCAAGTTTAAAAGTTAAAATCGGTTTTATTCCAATTAATAAAACTCATTTAAGCTACGGCTTGGGCATAGAAAATGGCAAAAAAGCTTGCTTGCAAATCGCCAATCGTTTATTAAAAACAGTTAATTTAGCTAGAATCCTCGATGAATATTTTTTGGGCTCTATTACTTTATCTGGCACTGACTTTGTTATTGATTGCGATGGCCAATACGAAATTCAATCACTCTATCCGCAACAAACCATTTTAATTACTAATTTGGGTAGTTTTGACAATTGGGTATCTAATCCAGCTGATGATAAATTAGAAGTTGTTTTTTGGCCACAAAAAAAATCTTTGTTTAGTAAAATTGACCGCCGGAGTTTATTTCTAGTCAAAAAATTAATTATCAAAAGCCAAGGTAAAAAAAATCTACCGCTTAAAACTGAAACCAATAAAATCTTAAAAACGCCCGTAGCTATTCATATTGCCAAAGCTAAAATTGATATCATCGTGGGTAAAAATCGCTTATTTTAAAATAACTTGTAACTAACAACTGACAACCAACAACTAATCCCTACTCGCTACAACCTAAACACTAACACCTAATCTATATGCCTATTTATCAAGCATTTATCCTCGGCCTTATTCAAGGTATAACTGAATGGCTACCAATTTCCAGCTCAGGTCATTTAGTTATTGTTCAAAATTGGTTTAAAATTTCTCAACCTTTACCGCTAGATCTGATGCTCCATTTTGGAACGGCTTTGGTGGTAATTTTTATTTTTAGAAAAATAATTTGGCAACTTTTAAAAATTTTGTTTACCTGGCAGGTTCACGATCCTAAATTTAAATTAATTATTTATATAATTTTAGCTTCCATTCCCACAGCCTTAATTGGTTTAATTTTTAAAGATTTAATTGAAAGTTTATTTTCTAATGTTTTGATGGTTGGTATCGCCTTAATTTTGACTGGTAGCTTATTATTTTTAACTCGTAAAACTGGCGATAAAAAATTAACTCCCGCTAAATCTATTTTAATTGGTTTGGCCCAGGGCATAGCAATTATTCCTGGCATCTCTCGTAGTGGCTCAACTATCGGCACAGGTTTAATTTTAGGCGTTGATAGAAAAACTGCCACGACTTTTTCTTTTTTAATTTTTTTGCCAGCTATTTTAGGTGCTTCAATTTTAGAAATAAATCACTTAGCTCAAGCTGATTGGCTACCAATTTTAATTGCCACCTTAACGGCTATGTTAGTTTCTTATTTAGTTATTAATTGGTTATTAAAATTAATCCAACATAATAAATTCTGGTATTTTAGTTTTTATTGTTGGTTTGTGGGGTTGATTATTGTTTTGGTAAATATAATATAGAAGCTTACCAAAGTGTCATCCTCGCGTAGGCGAGGATCCAGTGTTAATATATGCATTCTTGTTTTTTAGAATAAGCTTTGTTAAATTTAAAAGACTTTTTCAAAAAAAGGTTAATAGCGACCAATCCTGGATTCCTGGTCAAGCCAGGAATGACAATCTCTAGCGTTAATAGATTCTGAAACATCCGCCGATTTGACGAGCAGAAATTCAGCATGACAATATAAAATCAATAAAAATTTATAAAAAACATAAATCTATGAAAAAAGTTATCTTTGTAATCTGCGATGGTTTAGGCGATCGACCTATCCCCGAACTCAACAACCAAACCCCGTTAGAAGCCGCCAAAACGCCCAATTTAGACCATTTAGTCCAAAAAGGCATATCCGGTGCTATGCACGCCGTTGACATTGGTATCCGCCCAGGTAGCGACACCAGCCATTTGGCTATTTTTGGTTATGATCCTTACACTTACTACACTGGCCGTGGGCCATTCGAAGTCGCTGGCGCTGGTTTAGAATTAAAAACCGGTGATGTGGCTTTTCGAGTTAATATGGGTACGGTGGATGAAAATTTAAACGTTGTTGATCGACGCGCCGGCCGTATTGATGACACTTCAGAATTTGCTGACATGTTCAATGGCACTAAAATTGACGGCGTGGAATTTATTTTAAAAAGCTCAATTGGTCATCGCGTCGCCATGATCATGCGCGGTGAAAATTTAAGTGGCGATATTAGTGACTGTGATCCACATATTGAAAATGCTAAAATTAAGTTATCTCAACCCACCAAAGACACACCCGAAGCCAAAAGAACAGCTGAGGTTTTGAATAAATTCTTAGATATGACCTATCAAAGATTAAAAGACCTACCGACCAACAAAAAACGCCAAGAACAGGGCCTTTTGCCAGCTAATTATTTTTTAGTCCGTGGCGCTGGCATCATGCCTGAAATGCCAAGCTTTAAACAAAAGTATAATTTAAACTCTGCTTGTATTGCCGGTGGCGCACTTTACCGCGGTATTGCTAAAATTGTGGGGATGGATGTCATTGACCTTGATCCGCAAGCCACTGGCAAACCAGATTCAAATTTAAAAGTTAAGGTTGATAAGTTAATAGAAATTTATAATGATTATGATTTCTTTTTATTACATTTTAAAGGCACTGACACCCTAGGTGAAGACGGGGATTGGCAAGGCAAAAAAGATTTTATTGAAAATAAAATTGATCCAGCTCTTAAGCCTTTACTTGATTTAGAAAATTCTTTAATTGTGGTCACTGCTGACCATTCCACGCCTTGTGCCTTAAAAGCCCACAGTGCTGATGACGTACCGATTACTATTTACAGCCAAGGTATTCGCGATGATGATGTCGAGCACTTTAATGAACGCGAATGCGCCCGTGGCCGCTTAGGCCATATCCAAGGCCGACACGTCATGCCAATTGTGATTGATTTAATGGGTTTGGCTAGTATGTTTGGGGCGTAGGTTGTAAAACTAGAAAATAAATAATATAATATAAAAAAGCTTTATTTCATAACCCGTTTATGATTACAAATTTCGAGCCATTTTTTGGCTTAAATAAAAGCTTAATTCAACAGGTTTGTATAAACCCTGTTATATGAAATATGCTTTTCTTTTTACGGCTAACGCCTAACACTTTTCTATAATGAACAAATTTTATTTTTAATTTTTTAAAGAGGGGGGTATACGGTGTTTCCTCCGCTCCGCTACGGAAACGATTTATTTATAATTTTTTCTAGGGTATAATCAATATACTATGCAAAAACCTTTTTACGAAAAACCGAGATTTAAGCTATACCAAGCAGATTGTTTGGAGCTTTTGAATTCTCTGCCTGAAAACTCGGTAGATATGATTTTTGCAGATCCTCCTTATTTTTTATCAAGTGGTAGTTTTACTTGCCAAAATGGCAAAATGGTCAGTGTAAAAAAGGGTGATTGGGATTTAACTAATGGAACAAAAAAGAATTTTGAATTTCATAACGAATGGATAAAAGCGTGTCGCCGAGTTTTGAAACCAAACGGAACAATTTGGATTAGCGGAACTTATCACTCAATTTATCAATGCGGTTTTGCTTTAGAAATTAACAAATATCATTTTCTAAATGATGTTGCATGGTTTAAGCCGAATGCCTCGCCAAATTTGTCATGCCGATTTTTTACAGCCAGTCATGAGACTTTACTTTGGGCGAGAAAAGAGAAAAAAGGCAAACACACTTTCAATTACGATCTAATGAAAAATGGCGACTGGTCAGAAGATCAAATGAAAAAACCCGGCTTACAAATGAGATCTGTTTGGTCAATCAATACCCCAAAACCGATTGAAAAGAAATTTGGCAAACACCCAACACAAAAATCTTTTGATTTGCTTAAAAGAATTGTTTTAGCAAGCACAA
Organism: Patescibacteria group bacterium; assembly: GCA_028707495.1. Lineage (NCBI taxonomy): Bacteria > Patescibacteria group bacterium. Next base: position 2,293 of record JAQWAS010000007.1, on the reverse strand, counting down.
ACAAAGGTGATGTAATTTTAGATCCTTTTACTGGAAGTTCAACAACAGGTCTTGCCGCCTATCTTTATGGTAGAAATTTTATTGGCATAGATACTGAAAAACAATATCTTGATTTATCTATCAAAAGATTTGAAGAACTGGACAAGAATTTAAAAAATAAACTTTCTAAAAAATAGTATGAAAATAGTTACAAGAACAACCGCAATAAACAATTTAAAAAAGCATATCGGAAAAGATCTGCGAAAACTTGCTTTGCAATACGGAATTACAACTTACGAAACAGGAAAACAAAACAAGGGCTGGAAAGGTTTGGTTTTGGAAAGATTGGCAGGATTGGAAAATAATGTTTCAAAAGCACCAAACGGACTTTCATATGAGTTAAAATCAGTCAGTTTTCATGAAGTAAAAAATAAACTTACTCCAAAAGAAACAATGGCAATTACGATGATTAACCCAGAAGAACTAAAACAACATTCATTTTTTGAAAGTCATTGTTGGGCAAAACTAAAATCAATCGTATTTTGTGCTGTTATGTGGCATGGTCAAAATTCTGAAAGTGCTGAATTGTTAAAAGTCGCCAGTTTAGATTTTGCCGAAGATGACGATCTTATCAAAGAGATAAAAGCCGATTATGATTTTATCCGAGAAAAACTTATCAAACACGGTTTTGAAAGTTTAACAGGCAAAGACGGAAAATGGATACAAGCGAGAACAAAAGGAACTGGCGGAATAAATCCTCGGACAGGAAAACGCCGACCAATTACTCGAGCATTTTATGCAAGAACAAGTTTAGTTAAAAAGATTTTTGAAATAGCTAGTTAATATTTTTAAAATTATGCCTACAAAAAATTTATCAAAAAAAGAAATTTCTGAGACTTTTAAAAAAATTAAAAAGCAAGAGTCTGAAATTCAGAAATATTGTGGGTTCTCCTATGAAAAAGAAAATAATCATCCATCTCTTGAACAAAAAGATGTCTGGGTAATTTCTGACTCGTCAACTTCGTTTACTAATTTTAATAATCAAAACTATGCCTAACTGGAAAGACATTTTAGATGAATTGCGAGAACAAGGCAGTACTCATGATATTATTAGAAGGAAATATCTTCTCGAGTTGCACAAACTAACTAAGAGGAATGTAATTGCTTATTATAGTGGGTTTTTGCAAAAGAAAATTCGTGAACTTCAGGGCGAGCTTGGAATAAATGACAATGACAAAAACGGCTTTATGACCGCAATTCATAAGCTAGACTCCTCAAAGGGTCTTGATTTGATTTTACATACTCCTGGCGGTGAAGTTGCTGCAACGGAATCAATAATTGATTATCTTACTAAAAAATTTGATGATATTCGCATAATTGTGCCTCAACTTGCCATGTCTGGTGGAACAATGATTGCTTGTTCTGGAAATAAAATCGTAATGGGAAAACAATCTAGTCTTGGTCCGATCGATCCCCAATTTAATGGTTTGCCCGCCCATGGAATTTTAGAAGAATTTAAACAAGCTCATGAAGAAATAAAAAAAGACAATAGTAAAATAGCCGTTTGGCAACCAATTATCGCTAAATATCATCCAACCTTGATTGGCGAATGTCAAAAAGCTGTGAAATGGTCAAAGGTTATTGCCAAAAATGCATTAGAAAAACGCATGCTTAAAGATGATCCCGATAAAAAGAAAAAAATTGCTAAAATTCTTAAAGAATTGACTAGTCATTCTATCACTTTGTCGCATGGACGGCATTTATCTGATGAGAAATGCAAAGAACTTGGTTTGGTGATTGAATCGCTCGAAGACAGTCAAGAGTTTCAAGATGCGGTATTAACTATACATCATGCTTTTATGCACACATTAACAGCAACGCCAGCTTTCAAAATTATTGAAAATCATAATGGAGTAGCATACATTCAATCAATGCAATCTTTAATAATTCCAGCACCAAATAAATAATAAGGAGTCTTGGCTTCGGGGCATTCACCCCCAGCCCCTCTGCCCCTACGCCAAGACAAAAATAAAATTCGTTCATTACAGAAAAGTGGTCTCGCTTAGGCGAGACAAAAAGAAAAGCATACATCATATAACACGGCATATCTGGTTACGGCTTTTATACAAAAGCCTCCACCCATATTTGCCTTCGCTACGCTACGGCAAACATCAGATATGCCGAAACGTTAGGCGAAATTCAAAACCTCGCCTTTAAGGAAGAGCCCGCTTTAGAAAGTGTTTTAAATCTATTACAATAACCATATATTATGAAGCTCAAAAATAAAATCATCGTTGTAACCGGAGCAAGTGAC
>JAQWAS010000006.1 GCA_028707495.1 Patescibacteria group bacterium | reverse complement strand
CCAAATTTTCATCCCTTAGTCTGATGAAGGTTTGGGTAGAGATAATTAAACAAAGCATAGCCTGAAAGCAAAAGTTTATTCCGCTAAGTCGGGATGAAAACTTCAGATGATGCGTAAACGTTATACGACATATTTTGATGACTACGTTTGTTCCGATAAATTTATATCCTGCTTTAACTTTTTATAAACTATGACCAATATAATTATAATTCACGGCTCGTATGGTAATCCAAATGAAAATTGGATTCCGTGGTTAAAATCTGAACTTGAAAAGTTAAAATGTGATGTTTTCGTTCCTGAATTTCCAACTCCTGAAAATCAATCTTTGAAAAGTTGGAAAAAAGTATTTGAGAATTACAAACAACATGTAAACGAAAACACAATTTTAATCGGTCATAGTTTAGGTCCTGCGTTTTTATTAGATTTACTTGAAAATTTAGATAAACCTGTCAAATCCGCTTTTTTTATTTCTGGCTTTCTTGGATTATTAGGCAATTCTGATTTTGATGGAATCAACAAAACATTTACTGATAGAAGTTTTGATTGGGAAAAGATTAAACAGAATTGTAAAAAATTCCATATTTATCATTCCGACAATGATCCTTATGTGCCAATAAAAAAAGCTACTGAACTTGCCAAAAAATTAGATTGTGAAGTTGTAGAAATAAAAAATGCAGGACACTTTAATGAAAAAGCAGGATATAATAAGTTTGAATTATTATTAGATGATATCAAAAAGTATGTGGAGTAGAGCCGTCATCAAAATACGCAAGGGGACGCTGCGCTTTCGCTCGTTCCTCGCTCACCCTCGTATAACAAGGGATATACGGTTCAGCCCTCGGCTCGGGCTTCACCCAAATTTTTCTTCCACTTCGTTCCAGAAAAACTTCGTATATCCCTAACGTTCTATTCAATAATTTCAGGGGCTAACGACGGGGGCAATTTTCTAAAAACAAAAACGACTGGGGGGAATTCAAAATATAATAAAAAATATAGATAGGAAATTATTTATACTAAACCATTCAATATAGTATTAAGGTAATATAAAATGAGAAAATTAAAGCACTTTTTTAGGAATCCTTTGATTAAAGGTTTTTTATCAGCTTTAGCCATAGCGGTTTTCGGATATATTTTGCTAATTCTAACATTCCTTTTTGATGCTCTTTATCAAAATACAATTAGAAGGATTATTGGGTTATTTATGCCTTTTAATCCTGATTCGCAATTATTCTGGCTTCCACCATTGTTACATATTTCATTTCTTGTTATTATTATGGCAATCTCTTATTTTTTCTTTCGGTTAAAATTAAAGGATATTTACAAGTCAACTTTTATGACAGTTCCATTAATGACCTTGTTCATTACAATAGGTCTATTTTTATATCAAACACCTTGGATTGCTGGAATAATAATTACAATGTTGACTCTTGGAATTATTTATTATCTGTATAATAAAAAACAATCTTGGCTTTATTATTATACGCTTGCCTTGACATGTGTTCTTATGTTAATTATTGCAATATTTCAAATAGAAATTTAAAACAAATCTTCTTTTTTAGAGAAAAAAAAGCAAAAAATAAACGGAATTCCCCCTACGACGGACTGAAAATTGCCCCTTGATACTTGTTCTTAATCGCTCACTGTGTTCGCTTGATTGAATACGCCCCTGAAATTACTTTGATTTTTTGCCTTCGGCATCGTTGCACTAAAAATCAAGTCCTAACGGACGAATAGAACAGGGCTTAAAGGGCTCCGAAACCTTGCAGGTTTCTCCGACCCAAATTTTTTGGTGTGGGTTGCCTCACCAAAAAACTTCCCTTAAGCCCGATGTTATATGAAATATGCTTTTCTTTTTACGGCTATCCCTTTTCCATTAAAACTACAGACAGACAGACACGGAGTTTATCCCACTAAGATAGCAGGGCTCCGAAAACGATTTATTTATAAATTTTAATCAATATACCTAACAAATGAGCGAACCCAAAACACTCTACGTCGCGAACAGAAAAAATTGGCGTAAATGGCTAAAGAAAAATTTTAATAAAGAAAAAGAAATTTGGTTGGTGTATCCAAAAAAATCTTCCGGGAAAGAAAAAATTTTATACAATAACGCAGTAGAAGAAGCATTGTGTTTTGGCTGGATTGATAGCACGATTAAATCTCTTAATAAAGATAGTAGTATCCAACGTTTTTCTCCAAGAAACCCAAAAAGCACCTACTCTCAACAAAATAAGGAGAGAATGAAATGGCTTTTAAAAAATGATATGATTCATGCTTCAGTATTTGAAAAGGCAAAAGAAATTGCTTCAGAAAAGTTTGTTTTTCCAAAAGATATTGTAAATGCTATAAGAAAAGAGGAAGTAGTTTGGAAAAATTACAAAGCATTTTCTGATACCTACAAAAGAATTCGTATTGCTTATATTGATAGTGCGAGAGAACGTCCTGAAGAATTCAAAAAAAGACTAAATAATTTTCTAAACAAAACTAAAATAAACAAACAAATTGGATTTGGAGGAATTGAAAAATATTATTAGAAATTTTAAAAAATGAAATTTACATCTTACTTCTTTTCTCTAAAACCTAAAATAAATTGACTAAACATTTTTAATTGGATATAATTGGATATAGTTGATATATCCAATTAAATTTATGGCTAAAAACACTAAAAAAACAACCGAAAAATATACACCTATAGACAGCTTTTCCAAACGAATTGAACAAATTTCTTCTGTTACTGTTTCTAAAATAGCAAAAATTGATGAATTAAAAGGACGATGGATAACTGGCGCGCGCCTAAGTCCACAGGTTTTGGGACGTTTAAAACGCTCGGTTTTGATCACTTCCACCGGCGCTTCTACTCGTATTGAAGGTTCTCGCCTATCTGATGAAGATATTGAAAAACTAATGCGCGGTATTAACATCCAAAAATTTACCAATCGCGACAAACAAGAGGCGCAAGGATATTATGAACTGCTGGAAAATGTTTTTAATTCGTGGAAAAATTTAAAATTCAATGAGAACTTAATCAAACATTTTCATCAAGAGCTTCTAAAATACGCGGACAAAGACGAAAAACATCGTGGCGATTACAAAAAAAGTGAAAATAAAGTACACATGATAGACAAGGCCGGAAAATCTGTCGGCATTCTTTTTAACACCGTGCCAGCATATCTTACTCCGGGTCAAATGCGCGATTTGGTAGAGTGGGCGCAAAAAACTTTAGAGGAAAATAAATATCATCCATTACTCGTGATCGGCAACTTTTTGGTTGAATTTTTAAAAATTCATCCTTTTAGCGACGGAAATGGACGGCTATCTCGCGTACTAACCAATCTACTTTTACTCAAAGCAGGATATTTGTATGCTCCTTATGTCTCTCATGAAAAATTGGTGGAAGACAATAAGCCAGATTATTATATCTCTTTGCGACGCAGCCAAAAAACTATTGGGACAGATAACGAGAACATCGCTGACTGGCTGGATTTCTTTTTAGATATTATTTTGAAGCAATCTCAAATGGCGGTGGAACTTCTATCAAAAGAAAACATAGAAAAAATTCTGTCCAAAAAACAGCTAATTGTTTGGCAATATATTGAAAAGGCAAAAGAAGTGAGCACGGGTGATATCGTGAATAATACAAAAATCATCAGAACAACAGTAAAACAAACACTGAATGTTTTACTTAGATTGAAAAAGATAGAAAGAATCGGACTGGGCAGAAACGCACACTATAAAATTATCTGAAACGAAATGGCTTCGGGGCATTCCCTCCAAAGGCGGGCAGGCACCCCTAACCCCTCTGCCCAAAAACATTAAATATTTGACCAAATTCCTTAATATGGTATACTGTAAATAATTAACTAAACCATATTAAGTATTCTATGACTTATTTATCTCCTATTATAAAAAAACGCTTGGAAGAAAAGCTGATCAAACTCAACAAGCTTCGCCCATTGCCTAAATCAGCGGTACAAAAACTGCGAGAGAAATTTCAGATAGAAATGACCTACAACTCCAATGCGATTGAAGGCAACTCTTTAACTTTAAAAGAGACTTTTTTGGTTATTAATGAAGGTATAACCATAAAAGGAAAACCTTTAAAAGACCACTTGGAAGCCAAAGACCACCAAACCGCACTGGAATATTTGTATGACTTAATAGATAATAACAAAAAGAACACCATTTCTGAAATACTAATACGAAATTTACATCAAATTATTATCCAAAAAACAGATAAAGAGTGGGCGGGAAAATACAGAAACTCTAATGTGGTTATTGGTGGAGCCAAACACACGCCTCCGGACGCCTTGCAAGTACCACAAAAAATGCGAGGTTTAATTAATTGGCTTAATTCACAAAAAGGCAAGACAAACATTATTGAGCTGGTTGCATTGTTGCACCACAAATTAGTCCATATTCATCCATTTTTTGACGGTAACGGTAGAACCGCCCGCCTAACGATGAATTTATTGCTGATGCAATCTGGTTATCCGTTGGTGATTATATTAAAAAATGACCGCAAAAAATATTACGATGTACTGGATAAAGCGGATAGTGGTAGATTTGAACCACTAGTAAAATTTATCGCTCAATCCATAGAGCGATCCCTTGATATTTACCTAAAAAATTTAACTCCCACAACCACCAAACAAGAAAAATTTGTTTCACTAACTGAGATATCTAAAACTACACCTTTTTCTGCAAAATATCTAAATTTGCTGGCCAGACAAGGAAAGTTAGAAGCACACAAAGAAGGCAGAAATTGGCTAACTTCAAAAGAAGCGATTGAAAGGTACTTGAAGAACAGGATACGGCAAAGAAAAAACAAATAAGGAGTTTTGATTTTTGGGCATTTCCTCCAGAGGCGGGTAGGCACCCCTAACCCCTCTGCCCTTCGCCCAAAACGTAAAAAGAAATTTGAAATTTTTTTAAAACAAGTCCGCCCCGGGCGGACAAAAGAAAAGGAATACATCAGCTAACACGGCATATCTGGTTACGGTTTTTATCCAAAAGCCTACACCCATATTTGCCTCCACTCCACTACGAAAACTTCTCTTATCCCTGATGTTATAAAAATTAAAAAATGAAAAAAGAACAAGCCCAAGAAAAAATAAAATATCTCAAAGAATTGGAATTTTGTTTACAACTTTGGAAAACTCAGGGCGGGTGTACTTTTGGCGGTCAAACAAAATGTCAAAATTGCGCAGTCCCTTATTTACTTTTAAAATTTATTGCTGGTGAAGTCTTGCATGGCGACATTCAGAGATTATCTCTTGATGATTGAGAAAAAAAATTAAACTCATTGCGTAATCATTTTTTATTTTGAATTTTCAAAAATACATATTTCATTTAAAAAAATTTTATTAATTTAATCCTATGAAAAAAACACTTTTAATTATTATTTTAATTTTGTCTGTCAGCGCCATTATTATTATCTGGCAAGTCAATCAAGCCAAAGCACCTGAGCTGGTAACTAGCTTTGAAGAATGCGTAGCGCTGGGCAATCCAGTGATGGAAAGCTATCCTCGCCAATGTCGTTGGCAAGAACAAATTTTTACTGAAAAGCTCGAATACCCAAGCGAAAAGGGCGAATTAATCCAACTTGATTACCCCCTTCCCAACCAAACGGTCGACAGTCCTTTATTTATTAAAGGTCAAGCACCTGGCACTTGGTTTTTTGAAGCCAGTTTCCCAATTGTTTTGGTTAATTGGGACGGTTTAATTATCAGCCAGGGCATTGCGACTGCTCAATCCGATTGGATGACTCAAAACATGGTTCCCTTCACGGCTACACTTGAATTTGACCAACCTCCAGCTTATAGCGATCGTGGAGCCTTAATTTTACAAAAAGACAATCCATCAGGTTTGCCGGCTAACGATGATGCCTTGGAATTCCCTATAATTATAAATTATAATTAATTTTATGTCAGAAAAATTACCTTCTTTCGAAAAAGAAAATTATTCACCCTTAACATACGACGAATTTATTTCTCAGCCGGAAAATAAACAATTTCCAGAAGGCAAGGAACCGCCGATGTATAATAATTTTTATTTATTATTTATCGATATTGAAAATAACCCTCATCGTCAAGATTTTAAAAATGATTTATTAGAAAAACTCCATCAAGAAAACCCCACCCTTGAAAGCGCTTTAACTAAAGTTTTGACTTATGCTTTTCGTGAAGATAAATATACGCCAGGCACTCTCAACCGAATTGTTAAACAACTTGAACCACAATTATACGAGGCTTATAAAATTATGAGTCAATATGTTGAAAACGATGATCGACTTTTTAGTTAATTTAAAATGTCAAATCCTATTCACTACAATTTAGCCGTGATTGGCGGTGGACCAGCTGGCATGTTGGCGGCTGGCCGCGCAGCGCAATTAGGCGCGCAAGTTGTTTTATTAGAAAAAAATGATCGCTTGGGTATTAAATTATCTATCACCGGCAAAGGCCGGTGTAATTTAACTAATGCTGAAAAAAATTTAAAAAAATTCATTGCCAACTATGGATCAAATGGTAAATTTTTGTATTCAGCTTTAAATAATTTTTCGAATTATGATTTGATAAATTTTTTTAATCAATTAGGTTTAAAAACCAAAATTGAACGCGGTCAAAGAGTCTTCCCGACTTCAGACGCTTCGCGAGATGTTATTGATTGCTTAAAAAAATTTTTAGCTGACCAGCGAGTTAAAATTCAGCTCAATTCTGTTGTTAAAAAAATTATAATTAAAAATAATACAATTCAACATATAATTTTAAATAACAATCAAATAGTTCAAGCTGATAAATTTATTTTAGCCACTGGTGGTCAATCTTATCCCCAGACTGGTTCAAACGGCGAAGCCTATACCTGGTTAAAAAAATTAGGCCACACCATTATTAAACCGCAACCCGCTCTCACGCCAATTTTAATTCAGGAAACTTGGGTTAAAAATTTAGCTGGTTTAAGTTTAAAAAATGTAAATGTTAGTTTATGGCGCCAACGCAAAATTACCGAACTTTTCGGCGAAGCACTTTTTACTCATGAAGGTCTCAGTGGTCCGGTTGTTTTAAATTTAAGTAAAAAAATTATTGATTATACCAACCAATATAATTTGCCTTTAAATAAATTAAATTTGAAAATTAAAATTGATTTTAAACCGGCCATCGATTACACCACCCTAGATAAAAGAATCTTACGGGATTTTCAATCTCAGCTTAACAAACAATTTAAAAATAGTTTAAATCAATTATTGCCTCAAAAACTTATTCCAGTTATAATTGATTTATCAGATATTCCAGCTGATCAACCGGTTAATTCTATTACTAAAATACAAAGAAAAAAACTGATTAAACTTTTAAAAGAATTTGAATTAAATATTCAAGCGCTAGCTGGCTTTGATAAGGCTATTATCACGACGGGCGGTATAAATTTAAAAGAAATTAATCCGCAAACCATGCAATCAAAAATTATTGATAATCTTTATCTAGCTGGTGAAATTTTAGATTTGGACGGACCAACTGGTGGTTATAATTTACAAATCGCTTGGAGCACTGGTTATTTAGCCGGTCAAAGTTGTGGCCTTAAAAAATAAATAAAACTATGCCCGTCTTATTAATTATTATCTTAGCTACCTTAATTGTCAGCCTCCTGTCTTTGGTGGGTATTTTATTTTTAAAATTATCAGACACTAAACTGGATAAAATTTTATTTTACTTAATTGGCTTATCGGCTGGTGCCTTAATGGGCGGTGCTTTTTTACATTTAATTCCCGAAAGTCTACATTTATTAAATTGCGAAAAATCTTTAATTTATGTTTTGCTTGGTTTTATTTTATTCTTTCTGATTGAAAAAATTCTCCACTGGCGACATTGCCATAATATTAAATGTACTATCCACACTTTTACTTATATGAACCTCATTGGCGATGCTGTCCATAATTTTATTGATGGTTTAATTATTGCTACGAGTTTTATAGTTGATTTTAAATTAGGTCTAATTACCACCCTAGCTATTATTTTACATGAAATTCCACAAGAAATCGGCGATTTTGGAGTTTTAATTTATGGTGGCCTGACCAAGAAAAAAGCTTTAATGTATAATTTAATAACTGCCTTAACAGCTATTATGGGTGGTCTAGTTGGCTTTTTTTTAGCTCAACAAGTTGAAAACTTTGTTAGTTTACTCCTGCCGATTGCTGGTGGTGGTTTTATTTACATCGCGGCCTGTGATTTAATTCCAGAAATTAAAAAAGAAACTAATCTCCGTAAATCTATTTTGAATTTATTAATTTTGATTTTAGGTATTTTAATTTTATATGGTGTTAAATTTATTGCACCACATTAAATATTAATTAATTATTAACATAATAATCTTATGTCACAAACTCTAATTAATCTAACTCAAGCTTTTATTGGCGAATGCCAAGCGCGTAATCGGTATAACTATTATGCCAAAGTTGCTAAAAAAGAAGGCTATGAACAAATTGCTGAAATTTTTAGTTTAACCGAAGACAATGAACGTGTGCATGCTAAACGCATTTTTGAACACATTCAAAAATTAAAAAGTGATCAAAATGAAATTATGGTTGAAGCGACTTCGCCTAATGTTTATGGCACAACTATTGAAAATTTAAAATCGGCCATTGCTGGTGAAAATCACGAACACACTTCAATGTATCCTGATTTTGCTAAAATTGCTGAAAAGGAAGGCCATCCAGAAATTGCCAATCGTCTACGCGCTATTGCTAAGGCAGAAGAACACCACGAAGAGCGTTTTAAAAAAGTTTTAGCTCAATTAGAAAATGGCACTATCTTTAAAAAAGACCAAGAAATTGCTTGGACGTGTCGTGAATGCGGTTATGTGCATGTTGGCACAACTCCTCCTACTAAATGCCCATCTTGTGACCATCCTCAAAGCTATTATCAAATTAAATGCGAAGAGTATTAATAAAGTAAATAAATTAAGATGACTCAATTAAATCAAATTTATAAATGCAATATCTGTGGGAATATGACCGAAGTCATTCACACCGGCCAAGGTGAATTGGTTTGTTGCGGCCAACCTATGGAATTATTACAAACCCAAACTCAAGATGCAGAACTTGGTGAAAAACATGTACCAGTAACTGAAAAATTACCCGCCACAGTTTGCGAAGAACAAACTGGTGTCAAAGTTAAAATTGGCTCCAGTCTTCATCCCATGACCACTGAACATCAAATTGAATGGATTGAAATCATTACTGCCGATGGTCGCGTTGGACGCAAATATTTACAACTCCAAGACGCACCAGAGATTAATTTCACCACTAAAAGTGAAGTTATAAATGCTCGCACTTATTGCAATTTACACGGCTTGTGGCAGAGTTAAAATAAAATAAACAAAAAATAAAATAGGGGGCGTTTTTAGCTCCCTATTGTGTTTCGGACGAAACAAGTGGTTGAAGAATAGTCACTCGGCCCGATTTGCGAGAATTCATCGCCCCAGAATTATCTGAATTAACCGTCTTTGATTGATTGAGGGGTTTTAATATGGTTACATACCCGCTCTGTTGATTCTGCTCAGTTGGCTGAAGCTCGGGATCCTCGATTTCATCGATAACAATTTCTATTTTCTCATTTTCATTTTGAGATGCGTAAATCAAACTATCTACGGACTTAATTCCTGAAGTATCAGTCAACCCTTCATACAAGACAACCAACCTTGCTATATCTCTCCCCTGTAAAGACCCTTCGTCTATCAAGACCTTTAAAATTTCCTTTGGCTTGTTGTACCCATTTTCAACCAAGTGTTTAGCCAAAAAATGAAATTCTTTAGGAATGTTACTGGCAATCCATCTAGCAAGTTCTTCTTCGCTGAGATAATCGCTAATGGTATCAACCGTATCATGTTGCGATGTGGCCTTCGTGTTCTGAAGAGGTTGTTCTTGCCGACCCATAGAATTTTGAGAAATCGGTTGATTTGATTCGGCCGATTGTTTCATTTTCATGATTATTTCGGGTGGCGGTGCTTGATTAATTCCTTTCTTAAAAAAAGAAAAGAAATCGTGTTGTGGACTTTTAATAGTCACAAAGGCAACCAACGCCACAACCAATAAAATGAGTGGCATTAATAATATCTTATACGCCGTACTCATGCCAAGATTTGAATTTGGTGGTCTCTGTGTATAAGGTTTGGTGGATGGTCTCTCTTCTTTTTTCGATGTAAATTCTATACCACCGCCTCCATATGAACCTCCCTGATCTTTTTTCGCCATTTTTCCTCCTTGGTTTTATTTTTCATTTTTTATAAACATTTTAAAGAACGAACTATTTATAGCCTAGCATAAATAAAATTGTTTGTCAATATTATTAAAATAAAAAAGGGGGCGAAAATTCGCCCCCTTGAATGGCGGTGTTACGCCACGGGAACATCACAAAGCGATTCAGTCATGTTGGTTCCGTTTATTAAAAAACGAACCCAAATAGCATGAACTCCCTTTGGGGCTCGGAAGTAAACATCATAAAATGTTACTCCTTCAAATCCCCCTTCAGTTTTTTCGAACGGTAAATCGTCTGGCGCCGGCGAACGAAAAGCTTGCCAGACAGGCACTTCGACGATTTTTAAACCGTTTTTGGCGCCCCTCTGATCAACTACCGCCATTTGACAGCGATAATTTTTTGTTTCATTCAATCCCAATCCGGCGATACTATCAAGATTTAAATTTTCCCAACTTAATCGGAAAATAATAACATCCCTTCCGCCGGCCAATGGAACAAAATCCATTGGATCTGTGATTCTGGCCTCAATGTCAGAAAAGGAAAAATTAGAAACCTCGACAGAAAAAATGAAATTTTCGTTCACTGTCTTAGACCATTCTTCATATTCTGGCGAATCTTTCGATGGAGCAAATGAGGCGCCGGTGCCGAAATCAATACCTAAAAAGTTTTGGGCATTGAGGACACTTCCATCGCTTAATGTTTCTTCTTCTTCCACGAAAAACATCGTGTCTTCTATATCCTCTTCCGTTTCTTCGCTATCGGTCATTTCTTTACTGACCAATGCACTGAAAGAGGTGATTGGCTGAGTAGTGGATTCAGTGTCCGAAACTGCCGATTCTGGCACTGCAGATTTAAGACCTGGATCGCCGAGTCCCAAATCGCGGTCAATTACATCGTAACCAAATACAGTGACCGATACCGAAAACACGACCAACATCCAAAGAATGAATGTCTTCATTTTTTCCTCCTGTTTTTTTTGTTTTTATTGTTGCCGTTGTTTTATTTTTTAATATCAAAGTTCTGTTAATATCTTAGCATATATTAAATTTCTTGTCAAGGTTTTTAAAATCCGCCTCATTATTAATGACTGAATCTTTTTATTTTCTAGAAACTCACTCTTGTTTGTCCTATCCGCCGAATCGACAAGTCAACGGGATAAATAAACATTTAAAAAAATAAAATAAAAAAATCCACCAAAATGGACTTTATGTCTATCATCTGTTGCGAGTTGTAGATTGTAAATTGTCTCTGATGCCCCCACCAAGAATCTCAGCCAAAGACTGATCACCCTCTGGGTGAGAACCTAATTAAAATTAGGTGTTAGCTGTTACTTGTTATCTGTTATCTCTGGTACCCCCACCAAGAATCGAACTTGGATCTAAGGATCCGGAATCCTTTGTTCTATCCATTAAACTATGGAGGCTAGATTAATTTTTAATTTTTTTTATTAAATTATATAACCGATACCAAGCTGGTTTTAAAACCAAATCAAATGTGCCAGGATAATTTATTTCTTGTCCACTAAAACTGGTTTTAAAACGCGTAATCCCCTGCCAAGATTTCAAATAGCCCAAACCGACATCACTCGGATTAATGCCCCAAAAATCATAATATTTAAACCCTTGCTCTTGCGCTTGTTTAATCACTTGCCATTGTAATAAATATGGTGCCATTACGTTTCTATCTTGATTGCTACTCGCACCATGTACATAAGTAACTGTCTGGCCAAAAAACATAATCAAATTGGTGGCGATAACCCGATCTTGAAATTTAGCGATAAATAATTTGAAACCCGATCCCTGATTATATTTAAATTCTTGAAATATTTTCCGATAATATTCATCTGCATGCGGATTAAATTCATCACGCTTGGCTGTTTGATGTATTAAATTTAAAAATAAACTTATATCCCGACCTTCTTCAATTTTAACCCCCTTACGTTGAGCTAATTTAATATTGTAACGCGTTTTGGGATGCATATTTTTTAATAATTCTTCCAAGCTTAATTTTAAATCTAAAATCAAAGTATTGGCCGGTTGGACTGATTTAACTTTTTTAAAATTTTGATCAATTAAATTTTGGTCGCTAGGTTCGCATTTATAAAATATGGCTTTTTCTTGTTGAGCTATTTCTTTTATTTTATTTATTAAAATTTCTTTTATTTTCAAATCTTGTTTTTGATTTAAAATTGGACCACGCGGTGAATATAAATAACTTTTGTTAAAGGGCAAATCGTGTTTGATAATTAAAGTCCCGCCTAAAATTTTATCTCCCGCTTGCACGCCCAAACGCCAAATCCGACGACCCAATTTTTGTTGCAATTCTCCCCATTGCCAAGATTGTAAAAATTGTCCGCTCTCACGGACAACCCACTCATTCCACTTTTGTTGATTTTTAATTTCTACAACCTGCATGTTTTGAATCTGTAATTTTAAATTTTTAATTTATTTAGAATTTGTAATTTCGGGTTTATGCTTTAATCTTTATTTTCCCAAAATCTTCAAAGCTGCTTTAACTTTATTTTCCAAACCCTCAACATCTGTCGGCATTTCTTTGATCGCCTGACGAATATCTTGCACGGAATAACCTAGTTTTTGCAGGGCATCAAATGTTTGGCTATCGGTTTGATCTAAAATTTTAGATTTAGAATTTAATTTGGTTTTTAATTCCACCACAATTCGTTGCGCTGTTTTTTTGCCAATACCAGAAACTTTGGTTAAAATTTCAACATTATCTTGATTGATAGCTTCAATTAATTCATCTGGACTGGCTAATGATAAAACGCTTAAAGCTGATTTGGGTCCAATGCCTGGCACTTCGATTAATTTTTCAAAAAAATTCATTTCTAGCCTATTTATAAATCCATATAATTCCATGATATTTTCTCGTGTATGCAAATAAGTAAATAATTCCACTTCTTGATTTAAAATTAATTCCTTTAAAATTGGCTCTGTTAAATAAACTTCAAAACCTAAATCTCCGGTTTGAATAATTACACTCCGCTCATCTTTAAATTTAATTTTACCCTTGATAAAACTCAACATGGGTTTATTATAGCATAAATTATATTTTGATTAAAGCTATAAATTAATTTCAATATTATAATCAATATTTATTTTTATCTAGTTAAATCTGGGTCGAACATTATAGAAACGCTTGAATTGTCATCCTGAATTTATTTCAGAGCCTGCCCTGAATTCAGTTCAGGGATCTGTGGTCGAAAAAAAACGTTTTTTAAGAATCAATATTTTAAGCGTTAACAGATGCTGAAACAAGTTCAGCATGACACTTCCCATACTAACGGATGCTGAAACATCCTCCGATTTGGCTGACTAAAGTTCAGCATGACAATTTCTTTCATCCACTCCAGGCGGATTTAGAATGACATCTTTTAACATTATCCCCCGCTTACCCCTTGACAAGAATTTAGATCGGGTGTAAGATGGTGTATCAATTTAATTAACACCTTGTTTAATTAAATCCCTTCACAAAAAATCTTTAATGTATTATAATATACTTAAAGGTCGTTTAACTGGGGATAACAAAAAATATGTCAGAAACATATAATCCACAAATTGAAGAAATTGCCAACAAAGAAACTCATGAACATGAGCCTAATTTAGCTTTTATTAGAGAAGAATCTGAAAACTTGGCTATAGCTGCTGCTTTTATAACAAATGAATGTGATAACGAGAAAAGAAACCCCAACCTTATCGAACGTAAATATCGACAAGCTGCTTAATTATTATTGATTTAGGAGGATGTCTGAAGCATTAAAAAAAATAGAACAGACCTTAAGTACATCGCAGGTTTCGCCAGAAGATCAAAATGACCTTCTTGTTTTTTTACCTATTTTACCAGAAGGTGTGCTAGAAAAATTAAATGAAATCTTTGAGCAAGAACCTGAATTAATTAAAGATTTTAATGATAATTTTAAAGCCAAATTTGAAGCCTTGACCGGTCAAAGTGATAAAACCTGGGATGAAATTATTAAACAAGAAGCTCAACTTCTAGATGAAATGCCAGCCGAAGAAGAAGATAACTACGAAGAGGATATTTATGACGACCTGGCTTAACATTTTTAATTTTTAATTTTTATTTAATATAGTATGCCACAATCAAAATCAGCTAAAAAGTCTCTTCGTCAAGAGATTAAAAGAACACAACACAATAAAGATATTAAAGCTAATATCAAATATTTAGTTAAACAAACATTAAAAGCTATTGATCAGAGTGATAAATCCAAAATTAATGAATGGATGCAAAAAACCCAAAAGGCTATTGATAAAGCTGCCAAAAATAATGTTTTTAAAAAAAACACGGCCGCTCGCAAAAAATCAGGCTTAATGAAAAAAGCTAATAAAACTGACAAGAAAAAATAATTTTGATAAATAAAAAAAGTAATTCTTGATTGAATTGCTTTTTTGTTTGAATAAAAACTAATTCTCGACTACCAATTTATCTAATAAAACCTCTGGATTCAAACTCTTAGTTTTCATTTGTAAATCTATCTCTAAAAGCTGATGATAGATTTTTTTTAATTGTGGCAAAGAATATTTATCAACTTGATTTAAACTTTTTTGAATTATAAACGGATGCAAACCTAATCCTTTAGCTAAACCATATTGATTGCTATAGCCATGTTCATTTAAATAACTTTTTAAAATAATTAAATTACGAAACTGATAACTGATCATATTTAAAATTCGTAACCAAGCACCACTATCCGTTAATTGCTGTTGAATTAATTTTAAAGATTGCTTCTTGTTTTGGTTAGCAATGGCATCGGTTAAATTAAAAATATTTTCATCTAAATCAGCTTTAACCATCAATTCCACATCTACTGATTGTATAATTTGACCACTTTTATAAGCTACTAATTTGTGAATCTCGTTATTAATTTTCCACAAATCATTGCCTAAATAATTAATTAACAATTCAATGGCAGTCGGTTCAATTTTGGCTTTGAGTTGGCTAACTTCTTTTTTTATCCAATTTATTAAATCTTTATTTTTTAATAATTTAAATTCTTTGGCGTACTGACTTTTTACCAATTTATTTAAAAGATCTTTTTTAACCTGAGTACGAATATTTTTCAATTCATCGGTCTGAATAAAAATTATCACCACATCTTCCTGCTGTTCTAATTTTTTAAAATTAGTTAAAATTTCAGTTATTAAATTTTCATCCCGACCTGTGGTTAATAAATTTTTAATTACCACCATTCTTTTCTTAGCTAAAAAACCTGAAACTAAAACCGCTTGGCGAAATTGATCAATTTTTAAATCACTGCCATCTAAATAACTAAAATTTAAACCCGATTGATCAACTTGTTTTAAAAATTTATTTTTGATTGTTTGTAAGTCTTGATGAATTCGAAAATCATCTTGACCGTACAGATAAATAATCATAATTAAAAAAATTTAAATCAATTTTTCCTGCTTAATACCAACGACATCATCTAGTCTTTTTAACAAAGATTTAAATCCCAATTGACTAAATTTAACACTAATTTTATCTACATCTAATTTTTTAGTTTTAAAATTTTCTAAATTAAAATCCAAAGGAACATCCAAAACAATGGTGGCTAATTTTTTACTTAAAAAAGCTTGATCCTTTTGATCTAAAAGCATTTGCCTAATCCTTTGACTGACACCTTCAACCTCACCTTGTTCAACTTGTTGATATAAAACTTCTAATGAACTAAATTGCTGAATTAATTGTGTCGCTGTTTTTTTGCCAATTCCTCTAATTCCCGGGATGTTGTCAGAGGGATCTCCACGTAAAGCTTTATAATCAATTAATTGCTCAGGCTTAAAACCATATCTTTCGAAAACAGCGGCTTCATCAAAAATTTCAGTTTCGCTGATACCTTTTTTTAAATTATAAACCCAAGTTGATTTATCTACTAATTGCAAAGCATCCATGTCGCCAGTCACAATAATTTTTTCTAAACCGCCATCAACCTTGTGAGACAAAAAACCGATCAAATCATCAGCTTCATAACCGCTTAAACCTAAAACTTGAATATCAAAATCTTTTAAAACGCCTTGAGTGATTGGAATTTGTTCATAAAATTCATCAGGTTGTTTTTCTCGTCCCGCTTTATATTCTTTAAATTCTTTATGTCTAAAAGTCGGCCCTGGCATATCAAAACACGCCGCCATATAATTTGGCTTAAATTCCCGCAAAATTTTAATTATAACTGAAATAAAACCATAAACTGCATTCACAACCTGACCACTCTCTGTTTCAAGTGGCGGTAAGGCGTGCCAAGCTCGATGTAAAACCGCATTAGCATCAATAATAATAAATTTATCTTTTTGATTCATAATCTTATATTATAACGCTTTTTATAAAATTAAAAAAGTTGACAGCTTTGATTATTTTTAATAAAATAAAATATAATTTTAAATTTAAAAATATGGTTACTTGCGCTCACGAAAGAGAATCTTCTCATATAATTTTGCAAGATAAAATAGATCAGGCCGTTAATCACGTTATTTCTGAAATTAATAATTTAAATAATAAGGGCGTTGATGTTGATTGGTTGAATTGGAGCAAAAAAGTCAATGATATTTTAATCGATATAAATCAAATTTCTTCTGAACCCATTGATTTAAATCAAATTATTCTTTTGGCTTTAGAAAAAATCAAAAACAGTAATCGTGAAGAATGGCCTAGCTCTGAATTAGAAAATAAATATAAGGAAATAATCACCGAAAAAATTAAAGTCGAAATTCAGCAACGCGTAGCCCGTGGAGAAAATTTATATCAAATTATAAGCGAAATTGGAGTTAAATACAAAAAACAAGGCCTTGATCTTGGCCTAGAATTAGAAAAAATTAGAATAGAGTTAAGTTAGATTTATTTCAAAAAATTTAGTAAAAAACCCAAGGGGTGTTTTTTTTTATTTTGGAGGCGCGAACGGGATTCGAACCCGTGAATAACGGTTTTGCAGACCGTCGCCTTACCACTTGGCTATCGCGCCTGAATCTCAAATTATTATAGCTTAAATATTTAAACAAAGCAACTCTTGACAAGAAATTAAATATATGCTAAGATGTAAATAGAAATAAAAATAGTGTAGATTGTATATTGAAAATAAACAAAGGAGAAAAATGGAAAAGAAAATTCGCAAGGTAACACCCGCTTTGATAGGTATAACACTTATAATCATTATTATCGCCGGCATAACAAGTGCCTGTGATTTAGTCGGAAAGCCAAGCCCCACAGAATATGAAAAAAAAATTCTTAATAAATGGGCATGGATTCAAGATAAGTGCCTCGAAGAAAATGTCAGTGAAAGAATAGAAAATCTCTATTCTCTAGCCGACAAGGCGCAGATCGAACTCGACAGCCTCGAAATCACCAAAGAAAAAATCGCTGAGTGTCAAAAAAAGGGCTATATTTCCGAAGGCTATCGTTGGATAAAAATAGCCACAACGAAGTGTAGCGATGAAGATGTTTCTGAGGAGTATTGGAAAATACTTTCTTATGCTGATTCCGCTGGCGTACCAATTGAATCTCTCGGGACGTCAGAAGAACACCTCGACAAACTATTGGATCTTAGTTGCAAAAACTCAGATCCGCTCATTAAAGACATCCGAGATTCTCTTCGTGTCGTTAGAGACGAATGGGACTGGAGGGATGTTCAACCAGCCATTGATTATATTCGGCGCGAAATTAAGGATCGACAGATTCAAATCACTGACGTTGATCCGTTAGCTTGCACAAATGAGCTAAATTATCTCGAACAAAGAAACAAGGAGAGTCTTCGATAACCTCTCCAAACAAACCCGGCACAAAAGTCGGGTTTTATCTTTTTTAAATTAAATAATTAACATTGCATCGCCAAAAGAAAAAAAACGATATTTTTTCTGAATAGCAGTTTGATAGGTTTGTAAAATTACCTTACGACCAACCCAAGCGCTAACTAGCATTAACAAACTCGATTTTGGCAAATGAAAATTGGTAATTAAACCATCTAAACTTTTAAATTGATAGCCTGGATAAATAAAAATATCTACTAATTTTTCTAAACTCTGAAATTTATTTTTTTGCCAAGCTGATTCTAAAACTCGCACCGTGGTCGTACCCACAGCTATAATTCGCCGACCATCCTTTTTGGCTTGGTTTAATTTTATAGCTGTCTTTTTATTTAAAACAGCAAGCTCAGAATGCATTTGATGATCTTCTATTTTATTAACCTTAACTGGTCGAAATGTGTCTAAGCCCACATGCAAGGTTACAAATTCTAACTGAACGCCTTGTTTTTTTAATTTATCAATTAATTGTTGAGTAAAATGAAAACCAGCTGTTGGCGCAGCTGTCGACCCTTCTGGCTGAGCATAAATATTTTGATACTCTTTTAAATTTGATAAACGTTTAATATAGGGTGGCGTTGGCGCAATTCCGTATTTAGCTCTAAAAACTTTAAAAGCTTGTGAAGTTAAATTAAATTCAACTTGCCACCGCCCCTGAGTTAAACTTTTAATTAACTTAAGTTCAATTTGACGCTGTTTAAATTTATTCAAATTTAAAATCATGCCAGCTTTTAAATTTTTTCCACCCAATAAAACCTCCCAAGTTTTATTATTTATTTGATGTAAAAGCAAAACTTCAACTTTACCACCAGTTAATTTTTGTGCCCATAAACGTGCCGGTATCACTTTGGAATTGTTAAAAACCAATACATCGCCTGCTTTTAAAAATTGCGGTAAATCATAAAAATATTGATGTTTAATTTTATGTGTCTTTTGATCTAAAACTAAAAGTCGCGAGTGATCTCGCGGCCGAATTGGTTGCTGAGCAATTAGTTTTGGTGGTAAAACATAATCAAAATCTTTAAGTTGCATATTTATAAATTTAGTTGAGCCGGTTGTTGATAACCCAAATGTTGATAAGCTAATCCCGTCGCTAATCGACCACGACTAGTGCGATTTAAAAAACCAAGTTGAATTAAAAATGGTTCATACATGGTTTCTAGTGTTTCTACGTCCTGATGTGTAGCTGTGGCTAAAGTTTTTAAACCCACCGGACCACCTTGAAACTTTTCAATCAAAGTTTGTAAAATTTGACGATCGACTTCATCTAAGCCATATTCATCTATTTCCATCATGGCTAAAGCTCGACGCGCCAAATCATGATTAATTTTACCATCGGCTTTCACTTGAGCATAGTCTCGCACGCGTTTTAATAAACGGTTAGCAATTCTAGGCGTCCGTCTAGAGCGTCGAGCAATTTCTTCGGCAGCTGGTACATCTAAATCTACATTGAAAATTTTAGCTGAACGCTTAATAATATCTTGCACCTCAGGCTCTTGATAAAAATCTAAATGATAAACAATACCAAAACGATCACGTAATGGCGAAGACAATAAACTCGCCCGCGTTGTTGCTCCAACTAGTGTAAACTTGGGTAAATCTAATTTTAAGGTTTGTGCACTGGGCCCTTTACCTAAAACAATATCTAAAAAATATTCTTCCATGGCGGGATATAAAATTTCTTCCACTACCTTGGGTAAACGATGAATCTCATCAATAAATAAAACATCGCCTTCTTCTAGATTAGTTAATAAAGCAGCCACGTCACCAGTTTTTTCTATGGCTGGTCCGGCAATAGACTTAATATTAACACCCATTTCTTTGGCTATAATGTTAGCCAAAGTCGTTTTACCTAAACCTGGTCCGCCATGAATTAAAATATGATCAATTGCTTCATGTCGTGCCTTGGCAGCT
Source organism: Patescibacteria group bacterium (assembly GCA_028707495.1). NCBI lineage: Bacteria > Patescibacteria group bacterium. The sequence goes on along the minus strand of JAQWAS010000006.1, from coordinate 47,918 downwards.
TGCAAAAAAATTCCTAAGCTGTTTTTAATTTTATTTTGACCAATAAATTCTACCAATTTTTGTGGTCTCAAAGTCGCATCTAAAATTGCATCGTCTTGATCGGTTACAGGAGTTTTTTTGTTAAGTTTATCCATGTGTATAAAAAAGAGAGTTATACCCTTGACAAGATTTTTTATTTATGCTAGGATATAAAGTAAGTTAATAAATTAATTTCATTTTCCCTGTATAAGTCTGCACTCACGACAAGCATGGGGGTTTTTGTCAGGGTTCCTCTGGGTTTATACCTCGACTTCTCCTAACAAAAATTCTCTTGAGTGCAGGCCCATGCAGGGAAAATTTTTTGCACATTTTACTAAGGGGGAATAAAATGACAGATTCTCATTCGGAATTTCTATGCACGATTAATATAGACGAATCGTCGGCAAAAATTCTCGATTTAGCCATGGCTAGATTAGCCAACATTTGGATAGTCTTTGGCAGAGAAACCCTTTGGCAATTTCTATTCCAAGGATCTCAAGAAATTCAAACTAGAATACGGCAAGCCAAAGACCCGAAAGATCTTCTGTATGTTCGACGGGCTGTTAACTCGTGGGTAGAAAAGTATAAAAAAGAATGGTCTAATCTCGAATTTTACAAAATTCTCGAAAATAAACACCCATCACAGCTTCACGGCTTACCTATTTACAATATCTTCATTTGTCTTGAATGGTTAGACAAAAAAGTTAAACAAGAAATAATGAAGGAACAAGCCGTAATCAACCATCAACCAGTTATTCCAATCAAACGTGTAAACTTATTTTCACGGATCTTAAAAGGGATCACTAAGTTATTCCATTAGTCGCACAGTGTGCGACTTTTTTATTCAGCTACTCGGAAAACTTCTTCTACTGAAGTAACACCCTGTAAAGCTTTTAATAAGCCGTCTTGCACCATCGTCACCATACCGTTTTGTTGTGCAATGTTTAAAATATCATATTCTGATACTTTTTCGTTCAAAACCATTTTTTCGATTTCTTCATTCATAGTCAAAACTTCATAAATACCAATTCGACCCTTATAACCGATTCCTTGGCAACTTTCACAACCTTGACCATGATAAAACTTTAAATTTTCTAAATCAATTCCCTGGCGCATAGCTTCTGGTATGGATTGTAAAATTTTTTTAATTTTTTCTAAATCAGCTTCTGATAGTTGGATTTCTTGTTTACATTTTTCACATACTCGCCTAACTAAACGTTGCGCAATGATAACATTTAAAGATGGGGCCAACAAAAATGGCTTAGCTCCCATCGATAAAAAACGCGGAATAGTTGCTGCAGCACTATTAGTGTGCAAAGTCGATAAAACCAAATGGCCGGTTAGGGCTGCGTTAATAGCCGTATCAACCGTGTCATAATCTCTGATTTCTCCGACCATAATCACATCTGGATCTTGACGTAAAATTGATTTTAAACCATCAGCAAATCCGTAACCCTTATCTATATCTACATTACTTTGACTAATACCATCTAGCTGATATTCGATTGGATTTTCTAAAGTAATAATTTTAGTTTGTGAATTTTTAATTTTTTTCAAAATAGCGTATAGGGTTGTTGTTTTACCCGAACCAGTTGGCCCAGTGGTTAAAATCATCCCGTTGGGTCTTTTAATTTCCTGTGATAATTGTTCAAAGGCTTGACCAATTAATCCTAAGCTTTCAAATTCTACACTAGTGGCTGTCCCCGTCAATAAACGCATCACCACGCTTTCACCAAAATTAGTTGGCAAACATGAAACTCTGACGTCAATTTTCTGATCGTGCAAAAAAATACTAAACCGACCGTCTTGAGGTTGGTCGATAATATTAATTTTCAGTTTGGCTAATAATTTAATTCTAGAATTTAAATTTTTCCACAATTCTTTATCTAAAATTGCAACATCTTGTAAAACACCATCAATACGATAACGCAATTTAATATCTTTTTCTTCAGCTTCAACGTGAATATCTGAGGCCTCAGCTTGGACCGCGGCAGCAATAATTACGGTTACAATTTTAGAAATGTCAGCATCCTGAATTTCAGCCTGTACATCACTTAATTTTTTAATTTTATTCTTATATAACTCAAAATCATTTTGGCTAATTTTTACCCCCACGGTGACTTCTTTAATTTTAGGCAAACGCTCATATAACTGTAAAGCCTTGTCGAAAGAATGTTGCGAAGTTAAATAAATTTCAACATGATAACCTTGTCGACTTAATTCTTGGGCCAAATCTTGAACAGCCACATTAGTCGAATCAACCGTAGCCAAACGCAATTCTTTATTTTCTAATAAAAAACAAATAGTTTTTAATGTTTCGGCTTTATCTTTTGGGAGAATTCTTAAAGCTTCATCGGAAATAGCAAAACCAACTAAATTAATATAATTTATACCTAAAATAACTGCTTGCGTTTGAACTACACGTTCTTTTTCTTTTATTTTAATATCTCCTAGTTTTTCGTGTAATTGTTGATTTTTCTTTCGGCTTTCGTCCTTAAAAAAATTTTGGGTTGGCATATTTAAAATGTTTTATTTTTATTTTAAATTTAATATTTTTTTAGATTGATCAATCCAATTTTTTAATTTATTTAAATCAATTTTTGTTTTTACTTGAATTTTTTTTAAATCTTGGTTTAACAAATCTTGAATTAAAATTATATTATTTTTAAATAAATTTGCCTTATCTTTTTGTGATAAAGAAGTTAAAACCGTAATGGGATAAAATTTGTTTTTTTCTAACAAATCACGCAAACTTTCTTTTGCTGGATAATCCCAACCAGTTAACTTCATTTTAGCACAACCGCCATATTGAATAACCTGACTAGAAAAACGCGTATTGCACCATAACCAAGGTTGAGTAAATTTAGGACATTTTTTATTTTGAGAGCCCCCCACCAAATCTTGATGACGTGCCCAAACATATAAGGCTGTTTGTAATCCAACATAAATTCCACGCGCATTGCGATATTTACATTCAATATCATAAATTGAATTTTCTTTTTTAGCTATCACATCTATTTCGTGTTGAGCGCATCTTCCCTGTGTGACAAGTGGCGTCGAGGTTTGATAACCTTCTTTTTGTAAAATTCTTTCAACTAATTTTTCAAAATTAAAACCAGTGGGGCCAAGTTGCATAATCGCTTTTTTTAAATTATACTTGGCTGCAACCGTTTTTTCTTTTTGGCTTAAAAATTTACGCACTAATTTTAAAATTTCTTTAGTCGACATACCTTCATACACAAAAGGTTCTATTTTTTGGATAACTTCTCGAGCTAAATTTTTATTTGCACCAGCACGTAAAATTGTCCTCACAATTTTTTGAGGCTGATATTTTTCTTTTTCGCCTGAAGCTTTAATGATATACATAGATGATTTTATTATAATCTAATTTTGGCTTTAGAACAAGTTTAATTTAGAAAACTGAGTCATAAACACATATTTATCTAAACCCAATCCCAAAACCCGTCCGCCGAATCGGCAGACGGGCTTTTTATTTTTATACTTTTAGAATTTTAACTTTGGTTTTCTTTAATAAATCTCTCAAAACTACGACCTAAGTATTATAAAGTCTCTGTTTTATCATTTCGATATCATCTTTAACTCGACCGTCTTCTTCGACAGCTTCCTTAATTTTATTATAAGCATGAATGGCAGTCGTATGATCACGTCCGCCCAATTCTTGACCAATACTGGGATAAGAAGTTCCCACTTCTTCACGTAATAAATACATTGCAATTTGTCTTGGCATGGCCACTTCCTTTTTACGTGTTTTAGAACATAAATCATTCGGTTTAATTTCATAAAAATCAGAAACGGTTTTAATCACCTGGCGAGGAGTTAAAGCACCACGTTGTGGCTTGGCTTTTAAACTCGACAAAATATTTTTAGTTGAATCTAGGGTTGGTTCTAAATTGTAAAGATTATGATAAGCAATGACTTTATTTAAAGCCCCTTCCAATTCTCTAACGTTGGTTTGAATAGTTGAGGCTAAAAATTTTAAAATATCATCACTGAGTTTATATTTTTTCTCCTCACATTTTGAATTTAAAATTGCTAATCGAGTTTCTAGATCTGGTTTGGAAATATCAGTAATTAATCCCCATTCAAAACGTGAAATTAACCGTTCTTCTAGTGCCGGAATGGTTTTAGGTAAACGATCTGAAGTGATCACAATTTGTCTGTTTTTTTGATGTAATTCATTAAAGGTGTGAAAAAATTCTTCTTGAGTGCCTTCTTTGCCGGCCATAAACTGCACATCATCGACTAACAGCAAATCCACGGTACGATAATATTTTTTAAAGCTATCAATGGTTTTGTCGTGAATGGCTCGAATATAATCATTGGTAAATTTTTCGCAACTGACATAAAGGACTTTGGCTTTAGGGTTTTTTTCTAAAATCGCATGACCGATGGCTTGTAATAAATGAGTTTTACCTAAACCCACGCCACTATAAATAAATAATGGATTATATTTTTCGCCTGATTTTTCGGCTACTGCCTTACAAGCCGCATAAGCCAGTTCATTATTTTTACCAACTACAAAATTATCAAAAGTATAATAAGGATTTAAACCATAAGCATTCAACCTAGTTTTACTAGCCGAATCCTCAATTAATGTTGGTTCCGCTATTTTCTGGCCTTCTAATTCTTTCATTTCTTTATAATGACGAATATTCTCTATTTTATAAATTACATTTTTAATGTCTTGATTAGAAACATTTGTTAAACCCTTTTTAATATCTTTGTGATATTTTTTTTCTAGCCAAGCCTGCGTAAACGCGTTAGGCACGGCGATCACGATCTCTCCTTTAGTTTCATCCCAAGAAAAAATAAAAGTATTTTTAAACCAGGTTGTAAAATTGGCTTTACTTAAATTTAATTCGAGTTCGCCTAAAACCCCCTGCCACAATTGTTCTTTTGTCATGTTTTTAAAATTAAAATTTATTTTTGTTTATAATTTAATGTATTCATCTACTATCTCACAAAATAAAAAATTTTCAAAATGCCTAAGGGTGGACAGTGTGTGAATTAACTGGGGATAAAATTTTTTAAAAATTCATTTTAATTTATTGTTAAATTTTACACACTTGCTATTTTATAAAAAATAATTTATAATAATTTGATAATTAATAAATTTATAAGTATGTCTGTACCCAAACAAAAGAAAACTTCATCTCAACGTAAACAACGCGCTCAACATTTAAAACTCAAACCAACTAAATTAACTTCGTGTCCTAAATGCCAACACCCAGTTAAACCACATCATGTTTGTAAATTTTGTGGCACTTATGCCGACAAAAAAATTCTGGACATTAAATTAAAAAAGCTCTCCAAAAACGAAAAAGCTGAAGTTAAAAATTTAGATAAAAAAAATACTCCCGCAAAAAAGAAGAAATAATCTTCTTTTTTGTTTTAATTTAAATTTTTAAAAAATAAATCTATGTCTCATCGTCATTTATCTCGCAGTGTCGTTATGCAATCTCTCTATGAGTGGGACTTTAATAATCAACAAGGCAACCCGACTGACTTACTTAAAAAAGATTTAACTGAATTTGCACCGACCCTTGAAGAAAAAAATAATTTCGCGCTTGATTTATTGCAAGGCATTATTGAACACCTAAAAGAATTAGATGCCCAAATTGTTAAATATGCTCCCGAATGGCCATTAGAACAAATTACAATTATCGATCGTAATGTTTTAAGAATTGGTATTTATGAATTAATGTACGACAAGACTATTCCGCCCAAAGTCGCTATTAATGAAGCTATTGAATTGGCAAAAAATTTTGGTGGATCGTCTTCGGGTAAATTTGTTAACGGTGTTTTGGGTAGTATTTACCGTGATTTACAAGAAAATAATCCTCAACTAGATGAAAAAATATAATCTTTTAGAAAAACAATTAAATATTAAATTTAAACAAGACTTTCTACTAATTCAAGCCCTAACTCACCGTTCTTATTTAAATGAAAATAATAATTTCGAACTTAACCACAATGAACGCTTGGAATTTTTAGGCGATGCTGTTTTGGAATTAATTGTAACTGAATTTTTATTTAAAAAATATGATAATCCAGAGGGTGATCTTACCAACTGGCGTTCAAGTTTAGTTAATTCTAAAATGCTGGCTCAAGTGGCTAATAAATTAAAAATTAATGATTTTTTATTATTGGGCAGGGGCGAGGCTAAAGATAAAAATTCCAAAGCCCGCGAATCTATTTTAGCCAATGCTATGGAAGCTTTAATCGGCGCCATCTATCTTGACCAAGGAATTAAAATCGTTAGTCAATTTATCCAAAAAAATATTCTAATTGAATTGCCTTATATTTTAAAAAATAAACTCTACATTGATCCTAAAACGCGTCTACAAGAAATCACTCAAGAAAAATTTGAAATTACCCCTAGCTATAAAATAATTCAAGAACACGGACCAGACCACGCTAAAAAATTTGAAATGGGTGTTTATCTTAAAAACTTTTTAATGGCTCAAGCTATCGGCTCAAGCAAACAGGAAGCTGAAGTTCAAGCTGCCGAAAAAGCGCTCAAGAAACAAGCTTGGCAAAATTATATTTAAATTCATGTATCTACAAAGACTCGAAATTAAAGGCTTTAAATCTTTTGCTAATAAAACCAGGTTAGATTTTAAACCTGGTGTTACTTGTATTGTCGGACCAAATGGCAGTGGTAAATCTAATTTAGTTGATGCTCTGCGCTGGGGCTTGGGCGAACAAAGTTTAAAAAATTTACGTGGTAAAAAATCGACTGACATTATTTTTTCTGGTTCCGACAAGGCTAGTCGCCAAAATTTGGCTGAAGTTTCAATTGATATTGATAATCCTCAGCGCCAAGCTATTGATTATACTAATTTATTAATTACACGACGTATTTATCTTAATGGTGAGGGAGAATATTTAATTAATGAATCTAAATCACGTTTACAGGATATTTTGTTTTTATTAGCTAAAATAAGTTTTGGTCAAAAAAATTACAGCATTATCAGCCAGGGTGAAATAGATTCTATTATTAAAGCTACCCCGCAAGAAAGACGTGATTATTTTAACGAAGCTGTTGGTGTAAAACAATATCAATTTAAACAAGAAAAAGCCATTAATAAATTAAAAAGTGTCCAAGAAAATTTAGAACAAACTCAATTAACCTTAAAAGAAATTATTCCCCAATTAACTTCCCTAACTCGCCAGGTTAAACGTTTGGAAAAAAGAGAAAAAATCGAACAAGAGCTGGAAAGCTACCAAACAACTTACTATGCTCATTTGTGGCAACAAATTAACCAACAACAAGCTAAGTTGAAAATAAATTTTGATAATTTAAATCAAAAAATCGATCAGGCTCAAACTGAATTCAATCAGGCTAAAAACAAGATTGACCAAATTAAAATCAAACCAACACGCTCACAACTTTTTGATCAGCTTCAAGAGAAATATCAACATATTATTGATTTACAAAATCAGCTTCGCCAAAAAGAATTTGAATTAAAATCACAGCTAATCCAAATTCCAACTCAAAATATTTCGATCCAACTAACACCTCAACTTTTAAATAAAATTATTCAAGATTTAAAAAATATTATTGAAATTCAAGATAAAATTTTAAGCCAAATTAACCAACAAAGCTTAGAAAATCTTCAACAGGTTTTAATTAAAAATAATCAACAGCTTAAAATTTTAAGTCAACAGCTTTCGCCAACCAGAGACAATTCGGCTCAAAAAGAATTAAATAAAAAAATTAATGAGCAACTAGCTAAAATTAGTCAGGATTTGCAAACCAATCAAGATAATTTAAAAAATGTTCAACAGGAAATTAGTGATTTTAATAAAACCCAAGAAACTAAAAATCAACAGCTTTTTAAACAACAAGAAGAACTCCAACAAAAACAATTTGAACTTAATGAACTTAATAGTCAGCTCAATGAAGTTAAAATAGACTTGGCGCGCATTGAAGTTAGACAAGAAGATTTAATGCGTGAAATTGAACAAGATTTTGTTGGTAAAAATATTGATCAGATTAAAAAGTGCCCAGCAACAACTCAACCCAACTCGGAAGAAATCAAAAGTGAAATTTATAAATTAAAACACCAATTAGAAATTATTGGTGGTATCGACCCAGAAACCGTTCAAGAATATACTTTAATTAAAGAACGTTATGATTTTTTAAATCATCAAGTTGAAGATCTTAACCAGGCCATCCAATCTTTAGAAAAAATTATTAAAGAATTAAATCAAAAAATTAAAAATCAATTTGAAGAAAAATTTGAAACTATTAATAAAGAGTTTAACAAATTTTTTACTAGCTTTTTTGATGGTGGTAAAGCTGAATTAATTCTTAAAAAGGAAGAGACGACCACTATAGAAGAAAATGAAGAACTCGATCCTGAATTTCAAATCGGCCAAGATATACCCGACGAAACACTCGATTCCGAAACTAGTAAAAGGCAAACTCCATTAGATAAAATCTTAAAAATCATCAATCAAACCAGCTATAAATCAATCGAAATTCACGCCACTCCGCCAGGAAAAAAATTAAAAAATATTGAAATGCTCTCTGGTGGAGAAAAAGCCTTAACTTCTTTGGCTTTAATTTGCGCCATTATCTCATCTAATCCACCACCTTTTATAATTTTGGACGAAGTTGACGCGGCCTTAGATGAAAACAATTCTCATAAATTTGCTAAAATCTTAAAAGATTTAGCCCATAAAACTCAGTTTATTGTTATTACCCACAATCGTTATACTATGGAAATCGGCGAAATTCTTTATGGTGTAACCATGAGCCAAGATGGTATTTCTAAAATTGTGAGTTTAAAACTAGACGATAAATAAATTTTTATTTTATTTTAAAAAATAAAGCAGGCAACACGTCAATGTGTTGCCTGCTTTATTTTTTAAAAAATTTATTCTCTAATTCTACTTTTAAATTTTAAACTCTGAGCACAACATAAAGCCAAAGCTAAGCCATCGGCCGCATCATCTGGTTGTGGAATAGATTTTAATTTTAAAATTATTTTCACCATATCTTGCATCTGTTTTTTATTCGCATTACCGTAACCGCTAATAGCTTGTTTAACTTGTAACGGCGTATAACTCTCTAATCGTAATTTATTTTGCGCCAAGCACAAATAGACTACGCCAACTGCCTGACCAACCTTTAAAGCTGTTTTTGTGTTTTTACAAAAAAATAGCTCTTCAACAGCTACCTTTTCTGGTTGATATTTTTTTATGATCTTGCTTAATTGATCGTAGATTTGAGATAAACGTTGGACATGATCTTCATTTTTAGCTGTTTCAATCGTACCATGTTTAAGATATTTTAATTCACTTTTATCAACTTCGATTAAACCATAACCTAGTGTCGCCAAACCTGGATCTATCCCTAAAATAATCATTTTTATATTTAATTACTTTATTTAATTCTCCCCTCCTTTTTAAGGAGAGGGTCAGAGGGTGGTTGATTCTGATTCTAAGTTTTAAACAGAACCACCCCTTTTATCCCCTCCTTCGTAAGGAGGGGAAAGCGTTTTAAAGTATCTATTCTTAAATCAACGTTTAGATATGATTAACTCTAGACGCTACAGGAATCTATGCGCCAGCTGATGGACATAAATGATAATAAAAATAACCTACCACCTCTCACCTATAACCTAATCATTATTTCACATTAGTATAATAATCACTAATATCTTCGTCTTCGTCTAAATTTTCTAATAATCTATTTAGTTTTTCTTCTATGTTTACGTCAACTTCAATAAGTTCTTTAGCAATCCATTCAATCTCAGCATATTCAACTTGATAACTATTATTTTTAAGCCAAGCTTCAATTTTTTGCAAATCCTCCATTTTAGTATAAATAACTAAATAATTTTCTTCGCTCATAATATCCAAAATTCCCTGTTCAATTAAATTCATTTCTAAATCATCTCTATCTTTAATTTCTGTCTCGGCTAACCGAATTACGCCTTTTAATTCAAACATCCACTGAACACTATTTTGAGCAGCTAACGTTGAATTATACTTACTTAAAATATGTTTTAAATTAGATACGGTCCGATTTTTATTATTAGTCAACGCCTGAACTAAAATACCAACGCCACCTGGGCCAAAAATTTCGTACAAAACTTCTTCAACCTGATTACCACTACCATCACCCGTCCCGCGTTTAATAGCCCGATCAATATTGTCTTTAGGCATATTGGCTTGCTTAGCTTTTTCTACGGCCAAACTTAACTTGGGATTCATATCAATATCTCCGCCACCTTGACGAGCAGCAATCGTCACCGTATGAGCTAATTTAGTAAATAACGCCGACCGCTTAGCATCGGCTGCACCCTTTTTATGCTTGATTGAGTGCCATTTTGAGTGTCCTGACATAAAATAAATTTATTTGATTTATAATCATACATATTGTAGCAAAATAAAACTCAGTTAGCAAATTTTTGGAATTTTAAACAAATAATTTTATTGGACAAAAAATTAGCCATATGATAACATTAAATAATAAATATGCGAAAATAAAAATGAAAAATCAACTCGACAATTTAAAATTTATTAGAAAAATTAATCGCCAGCACATGGCTTTTTTTATTTTTAAATTGAAATAATAAACTCGTTAAATTCTATAAAAATAATTTTAAGACATTGCTCAAAAAATATAAAACTTTAATTGATTAAAAATATGAATATCAATTTTCTTAATGTCGCCAAACACTACGCCGCGCGAACACATGAAAAAATGCAAGAGGTTTTAATGGACCCCAAAGGAAAAGGTCCCATCATTCATTATTATATGATCCGTGGAGGATCTGATCAAAAAAATATCACCATTTGGGAACCCGGCACAATCTCAGGAGAATACATTAAAACTTATGGGCACTACCATGTTGGACAATTGGATGAAAATTATGAAATTATTTTTGGAGAAGGTGTCGCCCTCCTCCAAAAATTAGCTACCAATAAAAAAGGAGAAATGATCGCTGACGTAGTAGAAGAGTTTAAAGCGATTATTACAAAACCAGGACAAAAAATTTATATGCCACCTGGATATGGCCACCTTCTTGCCAATACTGGCCAAACATATTTTGCTACTGTTGACGACAGCCCAGTTAATTTCGAAGAAAAAGACCCAATTAAATTTCCAGGGCATGCAAATTATGAATTAGTCAAAAAAATGCAAGGCTTTGCTTATTATGTTGTTGAACATGAAAACACTCCAGCACTCAAAAAAAATCCACGCTACAAAAAAATCTTAAAAGAAGACTCAGGCAATTTAAGGGTAATAAATTAAATTTAAAATATTTCCAATTATTACCAAGATTATAGACCCCCAGACTTATAAGAAAACAAACTTTCGACATAATAGTACCAGCCAGTAACAATTAAACTGATTTTTATTATATTAATTATTTTCTCTCCCATGCTTGGAGAAAACAATTTTTATTTACCAAGACTAAACTATAGAAATAGTATTCTTTATGCTTTCAATTAAAAATATTTTTTATAAAAATAAGTTATTGCCAATCCTACTAGTCATACTTTTTAGTGTAACTATTTTTTCTTATTTTCAAATTTCACCGACTTTAACCGACCCCGATTCATTTTATCACACCAAAATGGCTCTTTTAATGAAAGACCAGGGAATTATAAAAAATTTCCCATGGTTACAGTATACGGTTGTGACGGGTGAAAAATATGTAGATCATCATTTACTTTATCATATTATTTTAATCCCCTTTATTACTCTCTTCCCTGACCCACTAATCGGTATAAAATTTTCCGTAATCATCTTATCAACTTTAACTGTTTTGACTTTTTATTGGTTACTAAAAAAACTAAAAATAAAACCAACTTGGTTATATCTTGGCCTTTTATTAACTGCCTCTCCCTGGTTATATCGCATGAGCTTAGCAAAAGCCCAACCCCTATCAATGATAATTTTGTTTATAGGTATTTATTGTCTATTTAAAAATAGGCCATGGAGTCTTTTATGTTTATCTTTTATTTATGTTTGGAGTTATGGCGGCTGGATACTTTTACCTTTTATAACTATTATATATTGTCTTATAATCTCGTTATCAGCAAATTACAAAGATTATAATAAATTTTTATCAGAAACTTTTAAAAACTTATTTGCAAAACAAAAAATTAAATTAATCCTATCAACCTTATCCGGATCGATTTTGGGAATAATAATTAATCCATATTTTCCACAAAATATAAATTTTTATTGGCAACAAATTTTTAAAATAGGTATTTTAAATTATGGCAATAAAATTTCAGTCGGTATGGAGTGGTATCCATATAATGGCTTATCATTACTTTATGTACTAATTATTATAATGATTCTATGGATTTTTTCTTTCATCTGGTCCTCTAATCAAAGAAATAAATCTAAAAAAGTTTTTAGTTTGTTATTTTTATCGATTATTTTTTGTTTGGCAACACTAAAATCTGGTCGCTATGTAGAATATTTTGTACCCCTTACTATTCTCGCCATTGGCTACTCTTTAAATAATTTTTGGCCAACCGTCAATTATAAATCGATCATACAAAAAATTAAGCATAGCTTTTTAGGACCACAACGTTTTATTTTATCTATAATAACTATTTATTTGATTATCGGCATGGGGTTTTTTGTTTATTTTGGCTTAGTTAGAGTTATTATCGATACTCAAAAAAATATTACCAATGGTTTTGACTTAAATAAATTTAAATACAGTAGCCAATGGCTTAAAGACAACACCCCTTTAAAATCAACCATCTTCCACAGTTGCTGGGACGAATTTCCCGCCCTCTTTTATCACAACGATCAAAATAATTATTTAGTTGGTTTAGACCCAACATTTATGTATAACTATGATAAAAATCTATATTGGCAATGGGAAAATCTTGTGTGGGGCAATCCACCTATTAATACTGACTATAAAAAAAATTTTAAAAATAATAAAAAATTAGATATCAATGATTACAATCTGTCTGAAATTATAAAAAACAATTTTAATTCTTCTTATATCTTTTTAGAAAAAAATCGTCACATAGAGCTCGATAAGGTTTTAAATAATAATGCTAAATTTATACTTGCCTATGAAGACTTAGAAGTTAAAATCTACAAAATAAAAAATGCAGAGAATTATTAAAAAATTTTTAGACCAACCCATTGCAGAAAAAATAAAATATGTAATTATTTTTATTTTACTGATAAATTTTGGCTTTTTTGTTTTTATATCTATAAAACAAATTTTATATCCATACCAGCTAGACTATGCTGAAGGCTTAGAATTATATCAAGCTACCAATTTTGATCTCGATACAACCATATACGGCAAATTAGATGATCCTCTCTTCGTACCTACTAACTATCCACCGATTCATATCTTTATTTTATCTTTACTCGTCAAAATTTTCGGAGTAAATTTTTTAGCTGGCAGAACCTTTTCCTTTATTATTTCAATTTTAATAGTTTTCTTGGCTTATAAAATTACATTCATTTTATCGAATAAAAAAACCACATCCCTTGTTGCCGCTCTTTTAATTTACTCATCGCAAACTATTCTAGTCTGGTTATCACTCGTTAGGGTTGATCCGCTGGCAGTCCTTTTTAGTTTAATAGGTTTTTATCTCATATTGAGATATCAAAAATCAAACTGGTTATATCTATCAATAATATTTTTTGTTTTAGCTTTTTTTACTAAACACTCATTTATATCCGCTCCGGTCGCTTTTATAATATATTTATTTATTAACAAGGAATATAAAAAACTAATTAAGTTCACCTCGATATTTTTTATTTCCCTTTTATCGGGTATTGTTGTTTTAAATCTACTTACCCAAAACCAATTTACATTGCACATTTTTAAATATTTAACGTCTGGTTCTGTTATGGATTTATCTATGGTTTTATTTAGAATACACGAATCTGCCTTAATTGACCTGTTAATTTATCTATTTGGAGGAACTTTTTTGTTTATTAACTTATTTAAAAATAAAAAATCTTTCTACTTGTTAATTATCTATGCCATTATATCCCTTTTTTTAACATTTATAACGTTAGTTAGACTTGGATCTAATACTAATTATTTTATTGAAATAATAATTTTTCTCTCAATCTGTGCATCTTTATTTATTGACGATACAATTAAATTTGTAACATATAGCAATTATAAAAATATTTTCGTAGTCATTATATCAACTATTTTAATTTTTGATCTTATTTGCATTCCTGTAAATCTTTATAAAAATAGTCATGTTTTTTTAAATTATTTAAAACATATTAATTTGGAAACTTTAAAAAGAATAGATCAAGTTAATGCACCTATTTTCAGTGAAAACGCAACACTATCTTTATTAACAAATAAAGGCACCCCTATAGATATTTTTATGCTTTCTCAGCTCGACAGATCAAATATTAAAAAATTAGATGACTTCAATAATCAAATTGTTGATCAAAAATTAAATCTTATTATCTTAGAAACTAATATATTTGACGACAGTAAAATAATAAATGGAATCTTGGGAAGATTCAATTATTCAACTATTAAATTAATTAAAAATAACTATTTATTGAAAGAAAAAATAGGCGGCGACTGTCCATCTTGTCACAATTATTACCTTTTTACCCCAAAAAAAAATTAAATTAAAAAATAAATGAAAAAAATTTCCATTGTCGTCCCTGTTTATAATGAAGAAAAAATTTTAGAACAGAATATTTTGAAAATATTAGATTTCTGTCAGAAAAATTTATATTCTCATGACTATCAAATAATAATTGCTGACAATAATTCGTCAGACAAAACCGGTCAAATTTCTCAAATTTTAGAAAAAAAATACTTAAACATAAAATACACATATACAAACAATAAAGGCAAGGGACTAGCTATCAGAACTGCCTGGAATAAATATCCAGCCAGTATCAATTGTTTTATGGACGCAGACCTGGCAACCGATTTGTCTTATTTAAAAAATTTGATAGAACCTATAATCTTACAAAAGGCTAATATAACTATTGGCTCTAGATATTTAACTGCGTCAAAAATAGATAGGTCACAGTTAAGAACTTTGTTGTCGAAAATAAATACTATAATAATAAATTGGGTTTTTGGTCTTAAAATTAACGATTATCCCTGTGGCTTTAAAGCTTTCGATTATGAAATTATCAAAAATATTTTACCAAACGTAAAAAACGATTCATGGTTCTTTGACTCGGAACTATTAATCCGGTCTATAAAACTTAATTATAAAATACAAGAAATCTCTGTTGAATGGTCTGATAACGCTGATAAAAAGATTCGTCATAGTCGAGTCAATTTACTAAAAACCATTTTACAATATTTAAAAGAAACTATAAGATTAAAAATCCAAATCCAATAATTTTTAAATAAAAAAATAACAGATTAAATTCAATCTGTTATTTTTTTTATACTAATTACTTTTTAGTGAGGTACATTTATTCCACCGGTCACACCCGTACCTCCACTAAAAATTGGTTCGCCGACTAAGACACCCCAAACAACCGTAATTATTACCCAGGCTAGCATAATAATAGCAAAACCGATAATAGACGCTTTCAATGTATTTTTAGCTTTAGTAATTTTTTCTTCATTACCAGTCGAAGTCATCCACATAAAACCACTATATATTATTAAACATACCATTATAAAGCCTAAAAAACCCAAAATAGCATTTATGATCTCTTCTGTTCTGGCCATAACATCTATATCTGCATTTTTTAAACCAGCCACGTTCGCTGTTACATCAAGTCCATAATTATCAGCCAAAACTGTGATTGGTAAAATCAATAGAATAAATATTATAATTAATATTTTTTTAAATTCGATTTTCATTTAATATTCTTTTACCATTGATTTATCAAAATTAACCAAACGATTCTGACTATAATCCAAGATAATAAAATAATAGCTAAACCAATTACGCCCGCACCAATAGTTTTTTTGGCTTTTTCTACTTTTTCTTCATTACCAGCAGCTGTCATCCACAAAAAACCACCAATTAACATAATAATAACGGCTATAAATCCCAAGAAGGCTAAAATAGAATTAATTATACCTTCTATTCTATTCATAATATCTTGTTGATTCTCTAAATTACTAATTGCATATTGACTATTAGGCAAATTTGGCATATTCTGTGCCAAAACTGCTGGCACAACTAACATACTTATCGCAAAAACAGAAAAGACACCAGCTAATAAATGTTTTTTTGTAATTTTCATATTTTCACCCCCTTTCTAATAATTTGTCTAAATCTTTGATTTAGTTACAAATTATTAGTCCGCCTCAGGTGGGCAATGTTGATTAACATTAAACCTCCCCAAACGGATTCTAATTTATAACCTTAATCTAGACAAATTTTTAAAAGATATTATTAATTATTATCACTATTAAATTATTATACCACAAAAAAACTATCCACAACAAGCCGATCTTTAACCAAAAATCGGTTTTCCTTCTAGAGCATTAAAAACCATTGTTAGAATAGTATAACTTAAAAATATTGTCGCCAAACCAATGACTGCCCACAATAAAGTATTTTTACCCTTTTCAATTTTAGTTTCATTACCGGCTGACGTCATCCACATAAAGCCACCGTAAATAACCATTACCAAAGCAATTGTGCCCAAAAATCCCAAAAAGGCCTTAATGATTTTACCAACTAAAATTTTAGGATCATTTTCTGGAATTGGATTAGATATTGATACTGTACTTGGCGAAGCATTCGTTTGTGCTAAAATTGGTATAATTAAAAAATTAAAAAATGACAGACTTAATATAATACCAATGATAATTTTTTTATATGTCATATATTTTTATTTATTATGGAAGATAATTTAAACAACAACACTGACCAGAATTACAATCACTATCATTGCTCGACAAATGTTCATCCGTGCCCAAACAATTTTCTCGGCAAAAACAATATTGACGACTACCGCTCCCACAAGTTGATAACGGCTTACAACACACAACCGTCTGACTCGAATTACTCATACACATTCCTCGATAGCATTGATTATCAATCCGACAATAATCTAAATCACTAGGTAGGTTACATGAAGTCAATTCCATACAATCGTAACCAGATGTTGCCGGTGTGGTTCCGCAAGCATCACTTACCCCAGCTCCAGTTAGACCGGCTTGATATTTGGGGTCTACATTTAAAATTACTAAAACAAAATGCACAATTGTCCAAGCCAATAAAGCAATTATAATACCCGTAATTGTTCCCTTTAAAATAGCCGTACCTTGTTTGACTTTTTCTTCATTGCCACCAGACGTTAAATACATTGCCCCACCAACTACAAACATTAGCAGAGCAATGGTTCCTAAAATTTTTAATAACCACTCACTAAAATCTACAAAGCCTCTTAAAATATCATCTAGAGTGTAATTACATTCTAAGGTAGTACCACTGCATTTGCCGTCAACACAACTTAAATTATTTGGACAACTGCCGGTTGGTGTTGGCAATAATTTAGCTTGAGAAACTTGTGGTAAAAAAAATAACGACAACAATAGAATTGAAATTATGATTTTATAATTTTTAGATATCATCTTATCTCTTAATTTTTTATTTTGAATTTTCTAAAATGTTAAATTTACTGCCCCTACTCCATATAGAATTGCTTGTTTAATCGTCGCCTCACCACGTAAAACTTTATTAATCATTTCTTTAAAAGCCTCTTCAACTACTGGATAATTTTGACCGTTATACCAAGTTTGGGCAGTTAAAATTTGTTTTACAAATGGTCGCAAATCATAGTCCTCAATTTGTTGATTATATAAACTATTCAAAGCCGTTGGACGATGATCAACATCTAAATACTTTTTAATCGAATCTTCATTCGTCGCCATAAATTGAATAAAATCCCAAGCCTCATTGGCATGTTCCGTTTTCCAATAAACCGTTTGAATCCAATAATTAGCGCTGTTCACGCTTTGCAAGCTATCTTTAATTTGAGGCATGGTAGTGATACTAAAATTCAACTTAGGTGCTCGAGATTGAATAGTCGCCAAATCATACGAATAACCAAAATAGAAAGCTACGCGACCTTCAATAAAAGCGTCTAAAGAATCTGGCATTTGACTATTCCAAGTATAAACTTCCTTAGCTGGATTGGCAAAATCTGTATAAAAACGTAAAGCTTCTTCTCCAGGATAATAGCCTTCTCGTTGAGTTGAGGGTAAATTAAAAGTCGCCTTTCTGCCTTGAATCATCGGTGTTCCATTTTGCATCATTAATAGGGATAAAATATCTGTCGCGTTTCTGACGTTATTAGCCGTACCCAAGGCCACCCCAGCCTGAACAATATTGCCCTTTTCATCTTGAAAAGTTAATTTTTGAACTTGATTTTTAAATTCTGTCCAATTAGTTGGTGGTTGAGGGATACCAGCTGTATTCAACAAATCACGATTATAATATAAAACTAAGCTATCTAAGCTTAATGGTAATCCATAAATCTGCTCGCCCTCAACCACATCATCATAAATTGTGCCAACAAATTTTTGGCGAATATCACCTAAATTTAAACTAGCTTGAGTTTTTAAAACAACTTCTTCTTCACGTTTACACGACGGTCCAACCAATTGAACGTATGGCATCGTAATTTTATCTGGTAAGGGCAATAATCGATGTTTATATTCTTCTAACCAGGTAATTGGAATGGCAAAAATATCCGGACCACGTTCATCTAACCAAGCTTCTTTTAAGGCTTGTTCATATTCTTCGTTTCTTAATTTTCTATATTCGATTGAAACATGCGGATGTAAAACTCGATAATCATTAATTAAAAAATTGATGGCTTCGGGCGTGTCCCAAACTCCCCAATAAATTAATTTAACCGGCTTCATCGCCTCTCTGACTTCTTGCGAAGTTGTCTTGCATCTAAATCCACCCGTCATAATAACGATTAATAATAAAATAACTAAAATTTTACTCCAATGTTTTTTAATCATACTTATAGATTATATTTTAGCTTTTAGATAATCAATTAAATCTTTTTTAAATTCTGGCCGTTGCAAACCAACATCCACGATGGCCTTTAAAAATTCAAACTTATTGCCACAATCATAATATGTTCCATCAATTTCTCGAGCATAAAAGGGCTTATTTTGGCCCAATAAAATATCAATTGCATCTGAAACGCACAATTCTTTTCCCCCATCAAGTTGAATCTCTTTTAATGCTTTAAAAATATCTGGAGTAAATAAATACCGACCAGTTACAACTAAATTAGAGGGAGCATCCTTAACTAATGGTTTTTCAACAATATCTTTTATTTGATAAATTTTATCTTCTTTTTTTTCAACATCCAAAACCCCATATTGATTAACTTTATTTTGATCAACTCTAAAAGATCCAATAACACTTCCACCATATTGATTATATACTTCGATTATTTGCTGAACAGCTGGTTTTTCTCCCATAAAAACATCATCGCCAAAAGCACAGATAAAAGGTTCATCGCCGATTATTTCTTGAACGTTTAATAATGGTGTGCCATTACCGTAGGGACCCTTTTGGCGCACATAAATAAAGTCAGCCATGTTTGAAATTTTTTCCATTTGCTCTAAAACATCTTTTTTGCCCTGTTTTTCTAGATGAAGAGCCAAAGCATCATTATAATCAAAATGATCTTCAATGGCTCTTTTATCAGCACCGGTTACTAAAATAATTTGTTTAATTCCAGACTCTACCATTTCCTCAACAATATATTGAATAACTGGTTTATCTAAAATTGGCAACATTTGTTTGGGCTGAGCTTTGGTAGCTGGAAAAAATCGCGTACCGAAACCGGCCACGGGTATAACCGCTTTGGTAATTTTTTTATTCATATATATATTATAGATAAAAAACAAAAAAGAGTAAACTCTTAATCAATTAATTTATCAACATTAGCTTTTAACCAAAACATATAATCTATTTCTAATTTAATCATCGGCTGGTCATTTTTTCTCAACCATTCAGCCAACCAGGCAAAACGCAAGGCTAAAATAAATTCTGGTAAAATTTGCCAGCTTAATTTATTAAATAAATTAGACCCTTTTATTTTTTGAATTAAACTTAAAACGCATTTTCTTTGAAAAGCCGTTGGATGTTCAACTCCTAAACAACCTAACATATTAGCTAAATCATAGACTTGCGGTTTCCAACCGCAAAATTCCCAATCAATAACTTTTTTAATTTCTTGTTCTCCCCAAATTATATTTAACACATGCCAATCACCATGACAAAAACTCTTGGTTAATTTATCATGTTGTAACATAAACTTTTGGTTCAAAAAATTCAAAACAGGTTCAATCTGATTCAAAACTTTAGGCTGATATTTTTTAAGCCCTTCAATTAATTCATAAATATAAGTTTTAATAGAAAAAACCGCTTGAGGAATTGTGTTTAATTTTGAACTATTTTGACTAAATTCTAAATACCAGTCAGCCAAAACTTGACCACGCCAGCTGTCATCTAAATAATCTGGACGTTGCAAATCTACGCCCAAAATATATTTTTTAATCTGCCACCAGTCTTTGTTAATTTGAGTTATAAACTCATTCTGATTATTTGTTAAATATAATTCAATTTTATCTAAACCAGCTTGATTTAATTTTTCTAAATTTTGACTGATATATTCTCGACGGTTAACTTGATGATTAAAAATTTTTTCAACAATAAAAAAATCACCCACTTGATCTTCAATTACCCAACGTTGCTGGCAACGTTCAGGGCTACCATTAATTTCAATTTCTGGATGATCTTTTTTAAATTCTAAATTATATTTTTCTAAAATTTCTTTAAACAAATCCATCATATTTATTTAAGATATTTTTGAATTGTTTGACGATAAAGACAATAATCACATTCAGAATTAGATTCTGGAATTTGGTTAGACATTAAACATTCATAAGCATCTAAAATAGCTTTATCGACCCAACTGTCATCGCCTTTATATGGTACCAAAGTCACATCAAATTCTAATCTGGCATCAAAAGCTTCTGTGTCGGTTCGGCCATTACAATAAACAAAATAGCCTGTATCTGAAACCTTAAGTCCGTTTCGACGTAGCAACCATTGATAAATATCCATCTGGCGTTTATAACTATCTTGCCAATCTTGATCTAATTCTGTAATCTCATCATTTTTTGAAGTGGCCTTGTAATCTACCACGATATATTCTCCTTTGGAATTAATCCACAAATCATCAATCGCACCGGTAATTAATAAACTAGTTTCAGGGTGTAAATATTCAACACCTTGAAAATTTTCACGCCAAACGTCTAATTTTTCATGTGCTACCGGCCGAGCATCAAGGCCATATTTTTCCTGTAAAGGATGTTGTTTTTTTTCAGCTCGATGAATATCAAATTCTTTTTTTAATAAATAATCCACGGCCGAATTTAAATTAAAAGGATAACCCGCTGGTCGTTTAAGACCTAAACGATTATCAAGATAAAAACAACGTGGACATTCTAAAAATAAAGCCAATTTAGAGCGACTTAGTTTAAAGTTATTTTTTTGATTGGGGTCAAAGTTCCATCTTGAATCGCGTGGGATTTTGTAGTATTGGGACATAAAAATTTTTTAATAAAACCCTAAAAACGGAGAGGGAGGGATTCGAACCCTCGAGACTTTACAGTCTACTGGTTTTCGAAACCAGCGCAATCGACCAACTATGCGACCTCTCCTTATTTTTTGAATTAGTTAAGCTACGCTCAACACTAACGCTAGCATCGTCATAATTAATAACCAACCCAAAGTTGTTAAAAACATCTGGATACTTTCTTTCTTTTTTCCATCTAAATAAAGTAAAACCGGCTTACCCAAAACTAAACTTCCAGTCAGAGCCGCTGAAAAAACAAACAAAAGCAAAAAAGCTATTGGACCAGCCACACCATCTGTCTGACCAAAAATTTGTTCGCCCTTATTCATTATTAAACTTACTAAAATTATATACGCAGTCGTACCGAGTGCACACAGAAAACTTTGAGGAAAAATTTTTGTTATATTCATAATTTTTAAATTAAATTATTTTTTTAAATTATTAATTTCTGTTTGAGTTAAATATTGCCATTTACCTTCTGCTAATTTTTCTAATTTGATGTTTTTTATTCTAATTCTTTGTAAATCAGCAACTTGGTAATTTAATTTTTGAAACATTTGGCGAATTTGTCGTTTTTTACCTTGGATTAAAATTATTTTAAATTGACTTTGTTTCAAATATTCTATATTTTTAACTCTTACTTTCCCAAAATCGGGTCCCAAATCTAGTCCAGCCCTAAAAACTCGGATTAAATTTTTAATTTCTTCTTCGGTAATTTTTTGGCTAATTTTAACTATATATTCTTTTTCGTGTCGATAACTCGGATGCGTAATTTGTTGCATCAATTCACCATCTGTCGTTAATAATACTAAACCACGACTCTCTCGATCTAAACGACCAACAATTAATAATTTTTCTTTAAGATTAATTAATTCAAAAATATTTTTTTCTTTTTCAAATTTACCGTGCGTGCAAGTATATCCCCTAGGTTTATTTAATTTAATATAAATTAAGTTCGAAGTCAATTTTATAACACGCTCATCAAACCTAACTTCGTCTTTGTTAATTTCTGCTTTATCGCCTAGCCGTGCCACTTGGTTATTAATTTTAATCCTTTTTTGTTGGATTAATTCCTCTGCTTGCCGACGCGAACAACAGCCGGCTTGTGATAAAAATTTTTGTAATCTAATTTTCATAACGCGTTTGATATTTAATATCTAAAATTGTTATTAAACCAATAAATAGCCACCATAAAATAGCTAAATCATTTTTAAAATACGGTACATCCACTAAGCCATGAATTAAAATAACAATCATACTAGCCATCAAGCCGATAACTAAATAATTTTTTTTATTTTTCAAAATTAATCCACCAGTTTTAAAAAATTCCAAAAGACACAAAATAAAAATTGATAATCCGGCCAAACCCAATTCAGTCCAAAAATTTAAAATTATGTTGTGCGGGTATAAATAAATTTCTACCGGTTGCCAGTGTTCCGCCTTATATTCATCGCTAAATAAAATTATTTTGCGCTTAAAATCAGGGTCTTTCTCAGCGTTAAAAAAAATCCCATCCTGATGATAAGGTTCAATAGCTATCTGATAACTGGCTAGACCCGAACCACTTAAAATTCGGCCATCTTGCAACATCTGCCAGGTTTCTTTCCACTGTTGGCGACGAATCTGACCAGACAAATCGTTTAAAGTTATTTTTTCTCTAGCATATTCTTGCCAAGGCTGATAAAAACTTATCATTAAAATTGCTAAAATTATTATAATTAAAATGGTTTTTCTTTCTCTAGGCCCACTTAATAAAGCTAAAAAAATAATTCCGGCCAACAAGCCAACTACTGCCCCCTCCGACTTTGCTAAAACTAAGCTGATAATGCCCAAAATAATAGTTATTAAATAAAAGACTCCCCATTTTAAATCTTTTTTATTTTTAAAAATTTCTTTAATCTGAGCCAAAAGTAAAATAACTATTGGCGCCACGTATAAACCAATTGCATTGGGATAACCAAAAAAACTCGTCATCCGCCCATCTTGCCAAAATTCGATCGGTACTAACCAACCCGTTATTTTTTGATAAATCGCTAAAAGTGCAACACTAACCACACTTACGCTTAAAAAATGCATAATTAAATTAATGTCTCGACGTTTTTGAATAACATCAATTAAAATTATAAAAATTATAATTGGTTCTATAAAATAAGCTTTCCAAATCCCAGCCGCCACCCTTAAGTCAGCCGAAACTAATAAAGCCAAGGTCGCACCCAACAGCCACATTAAAATAATCCAAAACCATTTTTTTATAATTAAAACTCGCTCATGTCGAATCAATTTCTTAACTAACCAAGTTAAAAAAATGGCTAAAATCATCAATTCTAAAACTGTCGTCGGCAAAAATCCGACATTAAATCGAATCAAATAACTTGGCAAACATAAAAATAATAAGCCCAAGGCTAACTGAATATTTTGCCAACTCAAAAAAATAAATAAAGCAAATAACAATGTTAATAAAATAAATAAAGTCATAATATTATATCTATTAGTGTCATTAGTATTTAATTAGTGTCATTGGTATTATACTTCAACCTCAATATCTCTTGCAAAACTTGCTTCTTAACACCACCAATTAAATATAAGATGCTAAAATAAACTATAATTCCAATTATTAAATTAATTAACAAATTTAAATCTAAAATTAAATATATCGCCCCAGCCATAATCAAACTGGCGAATAAACTTTTAAATAATGTTTTAATCTCGGGTAGCCAATGCGTTTTTTTAAAAATTAACAGACTGCTTAAAATTACCATCAACATTTCAGCTCCGACTGTCATCCAAGCTGCGCCAAAATATGAATAACGTGGAATTAAAATACTATAGCCAATTAAACTCATAATCGCAATAATTAAATAACACCACATCATTTTCTTTTGTAAATCCAAGGCAATGATCGTATGACCAAATAATTGCCCCACAAACAGCCAACCAACAGCTAATAATAAAATTTTAAGCACTTCACCAGATAGATAGAATTCTGATCCGGCAACAAAAACCATTAATTTATTACCAATTAAATAACCGCCAAAAATTAAAGGCGTAACAATGATGATTAAAAAATCAAAAGCTTTTTGCAAAACATGCTTAAATTTTTCTAAATCTTGATTTTGCCAACTCTGACTCAAAAGTGGAAAAACTAAACCAATAAACATCACTGGAAAAACAATTAAATTTTCTAAAACTTTATAACTCGCGCCATAAATCCCAACGTCAAAATTTGGTTGAGTCCAAGATAGAATAATTGTATCCATTAAAAAATACATCATACTAAAAACAATTGATAAGGCTAATGGCCATGTTTTATTTAAAACTTTTTTCCATAAATCAAAGTCAAATTGCCATTTAAATTGAATATATTTTTTAGCTTTAAAAAATAAAATTGAAAATCTCACCAAACCACCCAAAACTACATTTAATAAAATAAAATAAATATTTAATTTTAAAAAGATAGCGATTATAATAAAAATTAAACCAGTCAATTTGGCTAAAAATTCTCCCCAAGCTACGGCCTGCATTTTAATTTTAAGTTGGAAAACTGCGGTTAAAAGTTGATTAACTGAGACAAAAAACAAAACTAAACAGGACGTCGTAATCCCAATTTTAATCTCTAAAGAATAAACAGGAATTAACCAACCGACAACGATGGCTAAAAACAAAAACCCAATCAGTAATAAAACCCTTAAAGTAAAAATGTTGTTGAAAATTTTATTTAAATCAGTACCGGGCTGACTGGCAAACTGAATTAACATTGAATGTAAGCCCCAATCAGCCAACACGCCAAATAAATTTAGGAAAACTAAAACCGCCGTATACACGCCGTATTTTTCAGCTCCCAAATAACGCGTGATTAAACCAATACTAATCAAAGCAATTACCAAACCAAAAACCTTACCCAAAGTCTGAATAATTGTCTGGTGTGCTATTTTACGAGTCAAAGACATTGAATAAATTAAAAATTAAATCTCAAAAATTAAAAATTAATTTATTGTCATCCCTAATTGGGGATCCAGGATTGATTAAATAAATACTTTAATTTAAAAAATCTCTTTAAATTAAATATGGCTTATTCTATAAAAAGTTAAAAGTTGTTAACCCTGGATTCCCGCCTACGCGGGAATGACAACTTAAATTGTTTTATATTTCATTATATCTCATATCCGTCTTTTTAGCTATTGAAAATAAAAAAGGGGCGCAATTTGTATTGTATTGCGCCCCGCATAACCCCGACAATAGCCAAGGGCTAAAATTCCAAGTTCAACAGCTCAAAGATCCAAGGCTTAAGAGCCAGAAACTTGCGGGACCTCGAAAGCGAACCCATCGCCACGGCTCCACCTCCTGTCGGGATTGCCATAGTACGTGACCACCCGGGAGATGCTAGCGTCGAGTAGCAACGGATCGCCGTTAACATAAATGGGCTCGTGCATGGTGACAATCCAGTAAAGACCCATGGCTTTAATCTTCTCGTCAGAGAATTGCTCTTTGATAAGACAGGCGACTTCACCACTTGGGGTGGTAAAGCCAAGCTCTGATGCCTTGGCACGGATGTTTTTGGTGGTCCTATCTCTATAATGATCCCAGGTTGTACCCATGATGATAGCAATTTTTCTTGTCACTCCCTTCGTCGGTTTGAAATCCGGTGAACGAAGTACGCCTTGGGCGTAATCGCTAACATCGAATCCTTGGTCTTTGAAACGCTCGATCCACCCTTCGCCGGTCGTGTCACTAGTGACAGTGAAATAAATGATACCGTCTTGCTTGCACCATTCCATCTTTCCTCCTTGGAAAACTTGTTTTGTATAATTGCGAAAAGAGTAGACCACTAAGGCAATCAGTCAGATAACCAACCAACCGCATTAACAGTCTGTTCTTTTCGCAATTAAATATTATATCAAAGAACCATAATTATTATCTATCTATATTCTAGCATAAATTAAATTTCTTGTCAAGGTATATTGGTAATGTGTACACACTTATTGCACTTTTTGTTGATTATCGATGTCATTCTGAATTTGTCTTTTGTCATCCTGAATTTATTTCAGGATCTGTAAACACTCATGATGTCTATTTAAAATAACAAATTTTAATCCAACTACAGATGCTGAAACAAGTTCAGCATGACACTTTAGATGTGTGTCATTGTGAGGAGGAGTTTGCCAATTCGGCGAACGACGCCTGCCCGCCGCAGGCAGGCGGCAATCTTACTTCCGAAGTGTCATTGCGAGGAGGAGGTAATCCGACGACGTGGCAATCCCGTAAATCAACGCATTAAATTCTATTTCGTAAGAGATTGCCTCGTCGCTACGCTCCTCGCAATGGCTCTTTTTATTTTATCGTTTCAATTGATATTTTTAGATTTTCAACTCACTAAGTCAATAGTTTATTATTTCTAATTAACTATTGTGTTATTTTTTCATCCATGCTACAATATAAGTGTAAGAGTTTATCCCATGCTTTGTCGTAGTCAAAAACAAAAATTCAAAAAGTTTATTAAAATTGGCCTTAAATTTTGTGTCTTGGTTTTATTTTTTAACACCTCATTTGTAGGTGGTTTTTCTTTTTTAAAACCAATTCAAGCCGCCTCCTACACCGCTCAACGCGTCGAACAAAGTTATCCTTATGTTATTAATTTAACGCCCGGCAAAGGCTTTACTTTTTGGGTTAAATTTAAAAACACTGGCACGGCTACTTGGCGCAACTCTGGAGATAATTTAGTGGCTTTAAATTTAGCTAAACCCTATGGTCGCCACAGCACTTTTCAACATGACTTTTGGCCATCTTATTATTGCCCGACTCGCATGACAACAACAACGGTTAAACCCGGCGAAATCGGTTTATTTCGTTTTGCTATTCAAGCACCAGAACAAGAAGGTTTGTATGTTGAAAATTTCCAAATCGCCTCCAAAGGTATAGACTGGATTCAAGGTGGAACTTTAGAATTAGTTATTAAAATTGAGGATCCCAATGCCCCGCGAACTATTATAGTCCCCGAAACTCCCGACCAAGCTGAAATTATTGCTGAAAATAATTCTACCCCAGATGAAGAAATTTCGTCTCTGCCCGAAAATGAAACTCAACCATCAATCGAAGAACCACGCTTTAACCCTACGCGTTATGAAAAAAAAGACCTCAACGAATTTCCAGTTTTAAATTTGGTCAACTCAGAACCTGACATTCGTATTGGTTTATATTCAACTGAAGATCCAGTCAAAATTACTGGCAATGGTCCTTATCAAGTTTTTGACGCTGAAAACAATCTTTTATTTACTCAGACACAAGGCGAAGAAACAGAAATTATTTTTGACTTTGATATTCAACGTTATATGGTAAATGTCGGCGGTAAACGTATTTTAATGACTGACAAATACCTACGCTTTATTCCACTAGACAACACTATTTTAGAAATTACGACTAACAAAACTCGTGACGAATGGGGTGTCTATTCTCGTTTTCGTGGCAAATTAGAATTACGCTACGTTCCTCAAGATAATAATAAATTTTGGGTAATTAACGAATTAACAATGGAGGATTATTTAAAGGGTATGGCTGAAACTGGCAATGTCAATCCCATGGCCTATCTCGAATCAATGACTATTGCTGAACGCACCTATGCCTTGTATAACATTTTAAATCCTTCCCGCCATCAAGTTCGTCATTTTACTTTAACTTCACATCCGGGCGATCAATATTATCGTGGCTATGATCGTGAATTAATGTCCCCCAATGTTGTTCAAGCTGTTGAAAATACTCAAGGTTTAGTTGCAACTTATAATAATCAAATAGCTATCACGCCCTATTTCGCTCGCAGTGATGGCATGACTAAACTTTGGTCTCAAGTCTGGGGCGGTAGTGATAAGCCTTGGATTCAACCCAAATATGTGCCTTACGATGATGGCGAAGAACTCTTTGGCCATGGCGTCGGTATGTCCGCTTGGGGCGCTTGGGATATGGCTAAAAATCGCGATATGAATTTTGAAGAAATTATTAAATATTTTTATACTGATGTAGAAGTTAATAAGGCCTGGTAATTTGTTTTAATTTTTATTTTTAAG
The DNA here is from genome assembly GCA_028707495.1 of Patescibacteria group bacterium. Taxonomy (NCBI): domain Bacteria; species Patescibacteria group bacterium. The sequence goes on along the minus strand of JAQWAS010000006.1, from coordinate 19,232 downwards.
ATTAATCGTTTTTATATAAACGGTTTTTTTATTTACCCTTGACATAAAAATTAAAATTTGGTAAGGTTAAAATAAAAATGAAGGAGGATAAATGGATCTTGATACTTTAAATGAAAAATTGCTTGAGATAATGACTCTCGAACAATTAAAAAATACTGTTAGAGAACTCCGTAAAAAAATTTTTAAAGAAGCTAATCGGTATAGCCAAATAGGCGCATCGATTTATAATCACCGTTGGATAACTCTTGTCAATTTATATCTCTATGCTTGTATGCTTATTGAGCTAAGAGAATAAAATCACCGACTCTACGCCGGTGATTTTTCTTTTGTTAAAAATGCACAAAAACAAAAAATATTATATAATAAAGTATTAATAATTTATTTTTGATAATCAATAAATTTCAAAAAATTTATGACTCTTAATCATAGAAAAACTTATTTGCAAATTGCCTTTAATCAATCTTTAGATGAAATTAAACAAATGATTGATTCTTTACCAACTTCAGATAGAATTTTAATTGAAGCGGGTACGCCTTTAATAAAAACTTATGGCGAACAGGGCATTGTTTATCTTAAAAATTATTGGCAAAAAAAACTTGGCAAACCAGGATATATTGTAGCTGATTTAAAATGTATGGATCGTGGTTCACGAGAAATCGCGTCAATTTCCCGCGCTGGCGCTCAGGCGGCCACTTGTTTAGGATTAGCTCCAATTGAAACAATAAACGAATTTATTTCTAATTGTGTTAAACATAATATTGATTCAATGATTGATATGATGAATGTTGAATTTCCTTTTGAAATTTTAAAAAAATTAAAATTAATTCCTGATGTTGTTATTCTTCATCGAGGAGTTGATGAATCTAATAATAGAGAAAAACAAATTCCTTATCATCAAATTCACTTAATTAAAGCAACCTATCGTGTTTTAATTTCCATTGCTGGAGGCGAAAATATTAAAGAAGTTAAACGTGCTATTTTTAATGATGCTAATATTGCTGTTGTTTGGCGATTATTCAATAATAATTCTAAACAAACAAGCCAACTAGCTAAAGAATTTCTTAAAACATTAAAATATTAATTTTTGTTAAATAATAATTATGTTACAAAGACACCAAAAATATATTCAAATTGCTCTCAATAGTAATTTAAATAATGCACAAGCTATTATTTCTAAATTGCCTATTTCACCAAGAATTTTAATTGAAATTGGAACACCTTTAATTAAAATTTATGGCGCACTTGCCGTAGCAACCTTAAAAAAAGTGGCCCCATCTTCTTATTTTGTTGCTGATACTAAGTGTGCCGATCTTGCTTATAGAGAAGTAGAATTATTTGCTCAAGCCGGTGCCAATGCTATTACTTGTTTAGGCGTAGCACCAATTGAAACTATCAAACAATTTATTGAATTATGTGACCATTATCATATTGATTCAATGATTGATATGATGAATGTTGAAAATCCTCTTTTAATTTTAAAAAAACTAAAAACTTTGCCCGATGCAGTTATCTTGCATAGAGGAGTTGACGAAACAAAAAATAATGAAAAATTAATTCCCTATTATCAAATTAAACAAATTAAAGGTAGTTATAATAAAATTTTTATTTCTGTAGCTGGTGGCGATACAATTCAAGAAATTAAAAGTTCTGTGTTAAATAATGCTGATATCGTTGTTTTATGGAAAGATTTTTATTATTTAAATGAAAAAACTAATAAATTAATTAAAGAATTTTTAAATATTATCAAATAATTTTTAAATAAAAAATCAGCCAATTTATCTATAAAAAGGTTGGCTGATTTTTTATTTATTATTGTAAAAAAATTTCTCCCAAAGAAATATCTTTTTTTTCAACTCCTTTTAACAATAAACCAGCTGAACTTCCTACTGCATCAATCATATCAATTTTTTTATGATATTGTTCAATGCTAGCAACTTCGGCTGTCTTACCGTTTATAATTGTTTTCATCCCTTTCAAAATATTACCATTTTTTAATGTTCCAGCAACAATAATTCCTATTCCTTCAATAGAAAAAATATCTTCTATTTCAAATATATTTTTTGATATCATTTTTGTTTTTCTTTTAAATTTTGTAAAGATTTAAACCCTTCTAAAACTTCAACTGGTAAAGCAAAGATAACCATTTTTGATGGATCGGGATTAATATTTTCAATAGTTGCCAAGGTTCTTAATGATAAACCTCCAGGAACTGAAGTTAAATTTTCAGCTGCTTTTTTTAAATTTTCTGAAGCACTTAATTCTCCATGGGCTTTAATAATTACTGCCCTTCTCTCTCTTTCTGTTTCTGCCTGTTTGGCCATTGCTCGTTTCATGTCAGCTGGCAATTCAATATCTTGAATTTTAATTATAGTTACATCAATTCCCCAAGGATCAGTAGCTACATCAACAATTTTTTTTATTTCATCAGCAATTTTATCTCTCTCTGATAAAAATGCGTCTAATTCAACTCCACCAACGATATCTCTTAATGTAGCTTGAGCATATAAAGCTACGGCTCGCGAATAATCTTGAATTTCTAAAACTGCTCTTTCTGGAATAGCAACACGAAAATAAACTACTGCATTTATACCTACCGTAACATTATCTTTGGTAATTACTTCTTGTTGAGGAATATCAACAGTAGTTATTCTTAAATCTGGTTTAATAATTCTTTGAATACCAGGAAATATCCAAGTTAATCCTGGGTTTCTAGTTCCTGTATATTTGCCTAGTGTTAAAACAACCGCACGCTCATACTGATTAATTACACGTAAACCACCTAACCCAACAATAACCGCTAAACTTAAAAACATAATTATAATTGCCACAATTCCAACAATACCACCGTCAACCCCACTCTTAGATCCACTGATTATTGATTTAATTAAAGTTGGAGATAAAACAAGTAAAAAAACAATTATAACAGATAAAAATCCAAAAATTCCATTAGAGTTAGGTGAATTTTTTTGTTGTTGCATATTTTTAAAATTAAAAATTAAGTTATTTTTATTATATCATAATTTTAAATAGAACAAACTCTTGACATTGTTGATAACTTTGCTATAATAATAATGAACATATGTTCATAACTGTGGATAACTTTAAAAATAATTTTATGCCTAGACCGTGTAGATGCAGACGCATCGGCCAACAACCACGCTGTACTTATTTTAAACCAGCTGGTCAACGTCTTAAAAATTTAACCGAAATTCAATTAACTTTTGAAGAAATAGAAGCTATTCGTTTGCATGACATTCAAGAGTTAACCGAAGAACAAGCTGCTAAAAAAATGCAAGTTTCACGTTCAACCTTTCATCGCGTTTTAGTTTCAGCCCAGAAAAAAATTGCCCAAGCCCTAATCAATGGTTCAGCTATTAAAGTTGATGGTGGCAATTATAGATTAAAAAAATAATTACTAATTTTTAACTAAAAAACATATGCCTAATACAAATGCACCTGGTCGTGGTCTAGGATTTGGTCAAGGACGAGGACGACAACCTCAAGGTCAAGGTTTAGGTCCAGATGGTCAATGTGTTTGCCCTTCTTGTGGCGAAAAAATTGATCATCAAAGAGGCTGTCCCTGCTATGAATGTGACTGCCCTAAATGCGGAGCCAAAATGACCCGACCAAGATAAAATCTTGTCAAAATTTCCCACGCCCTTGGTGGGATTTTTTGATTAACTTGAAATAAAGTTTAAAAAATATTATAATTTTCAAATATGAAAAAATTATTTTTAAGTTTAGTTTTAATCTTAGTCAGCTTAACTTGGCTGCCTAAATTAACTTTGGCACAAGAAATTAATAATGAAATTAATTTTTTTTATAGTGAGTCTTGCCCCCATTGTGCCCAAGAAAAAAGCTTTTTACAGAAAACAGAAAAAGAGGGTTGTGATTTAAAAATTAATTATTATTCATTGGCTCAATCAGAAAATGTTGATCTGCTAAAAAGTTTTTATCAGCAATATAATGTGCCTCAAAATATCCATGGCTTGGTACCAATAACTTTTATCCAAGATGAATACCTTTTAGGTTTTGGCCAAACAACTCAAATTAACCTACAAAATAAAATTGATTATCTAACTGATCAACAACAAGAATCTAATACTGAATGTCAAGATGATGACGAAAATGATATTCATCTACCAATTATTGGCCACATAGATATTGAAAAATATTCCTTACCAATTTTAGCAGTTATGTTCGGCTTTTTTGATGGTTTTAATGTGTGCTCTCTGGGTGCTTTGGTTTTTATTTTAGGTCTAGTTTTGACCCTAAAATCACGTAAAAAAATATTTGGTCTAGGTTTAACTTTTATTTTAACAACGGCTATTTTATATGGTTTATTGATTGGCTTTTGGTATAAACTTTTTAATATTTTAGGTAATTATTTGCGCTCCATGGAAGTTGTAATTGGTTGTCTTGGCTTAATCGGCGGAATTTATTTAATTTATCAATTTATTCGTATGTTAAAATATGGCCCCAATTGTGGTATGAGTCAGGCTATGACTAAAATTTCAACTAAATTAAAATCTGCCTTCACCCAACCCAGTCGCACCTTAAGTCTCGTTGGCGCGATTATTGTTTTTGCTGGTGTTATTACCTTAATTGAGTTCCCTTGCTCAGCCGCCTTACCACTTTTTTATGCCGGCCTGCTCTCTCAAGCTAATTTAACTGCCCTAAGCTATGTTTTGTGTATTACCTTATTTGTCTTTTTCTATATGTTGGATGAAATTGTAATTTTTGTTATCGCGGTTTTTACTATGAAAATTAGATTGGGTTCGCAAAAATTTGTTGTGTGGATTACTTTGATTGAGGCAATACTACTTTTAGGTTTAGGTTTTTATTATTTAATTGGTATAAATTAATTTAAAAGCTGTCATTCTGGAAGGAGCCTGCCGATTCAGCAGGCGACTGATAGAATCCCGTGAGGTTTGCAAAAAACACTTTAAAACATTGGTTCGTTACCTGCCTGCCGGCAGGCAGGTCTCACGGGATTCTTCATTTCACTTCGTTAAATTCAGAATGACAAAAAACTATAATTCTTAATTAATAATCAATAATCTTATGTCACAAGCATTAAATATTTCTCAGGATAATTTTGAGTCTGAAGTTTTAAAATCAGACTTACCTGTTTTGGTTGATTTTTGGGCACCATGGTGTGGCCCTTGCCAAATGATGGGACCAATTTTAGATGAACTCGCTCAAGATTTAGTTGATAAAGTTAAAATTGTAAAAGTTGATATTAGTGCCGAAGCTAACCAACAATTAGTTGAAGAATATCAAATTCAAAGCATTCCAGCGATGAAATTATTCAAAAATGGCATCTCTATTAAAGAATTTGTTGGTTTAAGACAAAAAGATGCCTTAAAAAACGATATCCTAAATACATTGTAAAACACATTATTAAAAGCCATTTTAAATTTTTGAAATGGCTTTTAAAATTGAAAAAAAAACTGTTCTATGCTATATTTAAAACAATCTTAAATAAAATTTTATGAAACATATTTATTTTGATAACGCGGCCACAACCCAAACTGATCTGCAAGTTGTTAAAGCTATGCAACCATATTTAATGAATTTTTATGGCAATGCCTCCTCATTGCACACTTGTGGTTTAAAATCTAAAAAGGATTTAGAAAAAAGTCGTTTAATTATTGCTCAATCAATCAAGGCCAAACCTAACGAAATAATTTTTACTTCTGGCGGAACTGAAAGTGATAATTTAGCCTTGAAAGGGATCGCTTGGGCTAATAAAAAAAAGGGTAATCATCTTATTACCACTCAAATTGAACATAAAGCTGTTTTAAACTCTTGTAAATGGTTAACTACTCAAGGCTTTAAAATTACTTATTTGCCAGTTGATAAACACGGTTTTATTGATTTAAATGAACTCAAAAAAACCATCACTCCCAAAACTATTTTGATTTCAATTATTCATGCCAATAACGAAATTGGCACTCTTCAAGATTTAGAAGCTGTTGGTAAAATTTGTGCTCAACACAAAATCTATTTTCATACTGATGCTTGTCAAAGCTATACTAAAACCGAAATTGATGTTAAAAAATTTAATCTAGATTTGGTTAGTTTAAATGCTCATAAAATCCACGGGCCTAAAGGCATTGGCGCTTTGTATGTTAAAAATGGTACACAAATTGAACCTTGGCAACATGGCGGTAATCATGAACATAAATTAAGAGCCGGCACTGAAAACATTCCAGCAATCATTGGTTTTAGTAAAGCTGTTGAATTAGCCAAACAAAAAGATATTTTAAAAATGACTCAATTGCGTGATAAATTAATCAAAGAAATTCAAAAAATTCCTGATACATATTTAAACGGCCCAACCGGTAAAAAACGTTTGTGTAATAATATCAATTTTTCTTTCAAGGGTGTTGAAGGCGAATCTTTGGGTAAATTATTAGATGATAAAGGGATTGCCACTTCAACTGGGTCGGCTTGCTCGGCCTTAACCTTAGAACCAAGTTATATTTTAAAAGCTATTGGCTTATCTGATGAACTAGCTAATAGTAGCTTAAGAATTAGTTTAAGTCGTTTTAATACTTTAAAAGAGATTGATTATTTAATTAAAATTTTACCAAACATTATTCAAAAATTAAGAAAGATATCGCCGATTTACTAGTTAAAAAAATTTAGCAGAATGTCCGTGGGATTTAGGGTGGCAACTAACCAGCCGAACCGGAGGATATTTAAAAGTCTATTAACGCTAGAGATTGTCATTCTGTTTTGTAGTTGTCATTCTGAACTTGTTTCAGAATCTGTTGATGCTTTTTACCCTGTCAGAGCAAGAAACGTTTAACTTAATTACAGATGCTGAAATAAATTCAGCATGACACAAAGCCATAGATGTTCAGACGGAAATTCGGGATGACAAATAAAATTTAATTTTACATTTAAGATTTAATTTATGTATAACAAAAAAGTCATCAATCGCTTTAAAAATCCCAAATTCGCCGGAGAAATTAAAAACGCCGATGCCATCGGCGAAGTTGGCAATGTACGGTGTGGTGATATAATGAAAATATATTTAAAAATTAAAAATAATGTCATTCAAGACATTAAATTTATGACTTATGGTTGTCCGGCGGCCATTGCTGCCTCGGATATGTTATGCGAATTAGCCAAAGGCAAAACACTTAAACAAGCCTTAAAAATAAACGCACAAAAAATAACTAAAAATCTAGGCGAATTACCGCCGATTAAATATCACTGCTCTATTTTAGGCGGTGAAGCTCTAACTCAAGCTATTAATAATTATTTACAAACATATGACTCAAAAAATAAATAAAAATACAACTTTAGCTCAAGTTTTAACTAAGCCAGAATCTGTTGGAATTTTAGCTAAATATAAAGTACCGTGTATTTCTTGCCCTATGGCTCAAATGGAAATGCAAGTTTTAAAATTAGGTGATATTTGTAAAATGTATGATTTGGATTTAGATAATTTACTAAAAGATTTGAATAAATTAAAATAATTTGGTAAATTTAGCTTGAAAAAGTTATCAACTTTCATTTTTGGCTTAAATAAGCTAAAATAAAGGTAGTTTAATTATTAACAAATAATCTCATGGAAGCTTATTGCGTTAAATGCAAAGCTAAAAAAGAGATCAAAAACCCACAAGAAGTTATTATTGAAGGCAAAGGTGGAGTCAAAAGACGTGCCGCTACTGGAACTTGTCCAACTTGTGGCACAAAGATGTTTAAATTCTTGCCAAAACAAGATTAATTAAACTCTTTTCTCTTTATTCGCTAAACTAAAAAGTGTTTAGAATTTTTTGAAATTACACACAAAAATAGGCCATTGGCCTATTTTTGATTTATTTTGAATTCTAAATAATTTTGGAGCGGGTAAGGGGAATCGAACCCCTCTCATCAGCTTGGAAAGCTGAGGTAATAGCCACTATACGATACCCGCTTGCACTTTTATTTTATATCTTTTTCTGTGGTGGATTGTCAAAAGTGATCTCAGGTGTATGATTATTAATTTCATCGGCTGAAATGCCTAATTTCTTTTCGTAAACTACATGTACCGGCCCAAACAAAGCCTGCGAATAATCTAAATCTAAATCTTGTGAAATTTTTTTAACCAAAGCTTCGTCCTGAGCTTCAATTTCTATAAATGGCTCCAAGCCCGGCCAAGTATCAAGACAAATCTCACTATTTAAATATAACCACTCTTCTCTCTTGGTTTCTTGATAAGCCTTCTTTTTAGCCCCGGTCATCTCTAAAAGTTTAACTCCTTGCTCAAAATCATTAATTTCTAAACAAATTTCTTCCTGATCACTAATATCAACTTTTTCTTTTTGATAACCTAAAAATCTTTTATAACTTAAAGTAATTTTATGTCCTTCATCTCTAACTCGCATCCAACCTAATTCATCTTGTTTGGGTGGCCAAAAAATAACCCGACGCATCAATCTTTCTGGTTGAATTAATTTCGCTCCCAATTTTTCTAATTTTACACGCACCTCATCAATATCGACATCAACAAAGGTAGCTTCAAATTCAATTGACATAAATTATTTTTTTAAAAATTCTATAAAAGATTGTACCTGATCTTTTTTATCTTTCTCTTTTAATCCTTGAATAAATCCTTTTAAATTTTGTTTAACTTCTTTTGGTTTAATCTTTGAATTAGTATGAAAATTATTTAAAATGTCTTTGCCTATTTCACCTAAAACTTCAAATCCTTTTTTAGCATCGGTAATTTCATACTGACCCGACTCTGACATAACAATAACTCCTTGTTCTAAAAGCTTATCAAACATAGCTACTCCTGAATAATAATATATCCTATCTGCTTCACTTTTTTTATCTTTATTAGCTAAATAATCGCACATCGCACCCATCTTGGCTGAAAAATGCTTTTTAATTTCCGTTGAATCTAAATTAGCTTCAATGGCTTTTTGATAAAAAAATTCAGCCCCAAGTGTTTCAGCTTTTAATTCTTCTAAAACATCTGCATTAAAACCAGTGCCAATTCTTTTAAGAACTTTTTTATCTTCCCAACTCGCAACACTGTGACCAATTTCATGACGAACAGTTTCATCAACTGCCAATTTTGTATAATCAGCTTGATCGGTTTTCATTTCTAAGAATGTTTTTTGTAAAAGTGGCAACTCTCTAACTATCGCCACATCAGCTACGGAATTAACATGAGAAGATATTGTTTTTTCGTCTGATTCGCCTCTTGTCATCCAAAAAAGATCTGACCCAAAAGCAAAAGGTTGATAATTTAAATTTACCTCAGGAATTTTATACTTTTCATCTAGTCCTGTATCAACTTTATCTAGCATGAACTGTGCTGTTTGTCGATAACTTTGAAACTCATTTTCCATCTCTCGTGTTTCTAAAGTTTTTACGCCTAACCTTAATTCTATATCAACTTTTGAAGCATCGCCTGCCACTGAAGCATTTCCTTGAGGAATAACCATAAGTGGACATTCGCTTTGACTTATTTTCCCAAATTGTGCATATAATTCCTTCCAATTTTTATCCAAAGTTTCAAAAGTAACTTCTTCTGATATATAGTTTCGAGAAATATTTTCTAAATAATCTGGCAAATTATTATAAGCTTCTGGTAATTTACCTTGATCTAAAAATTTTCTAACTTTTTGTGACAAAAAATTAAAACCCACATCTATTCTTTTGAACTCAAAAGGAAAAACATCAATATATGGTTTTAAATCAATTTTGTCTGGTTGATCTGATTTAAATTCATAAACACATTCTGAGCCTGGATCATCTTCAAATTGTGTTTTTTCTTGACCGCCAGGTCGATCAGCCATTTCAATTTGTTTAACATAAGCATGATCAATATATTTTCCAAAAATCCCAGCCGCATCAAGTAAAATTTCCATTTCTGATTTATTAATACCAAGTATTTCAAATTGCTCGTCAGACATTTCTTTCATCCAATGACGAGTTAAAACTACACGAGCCAATTGTCTTTCTGATGCCGAAAGAACCAACTCTCGCCAAGCCTCTGGCTTTATATTTCTCAAAGATTCTAAAACGCCAAATTGATTAATTTTTAATTTTTCTTCTAATTCTTCAGGATTGGATAATAAAAATTTAATTTCCTTATTGCTTTTATGATTAGGAATTTCATCAGCCCATTTTTTTAAATCTTCGCTTAAAACCCCTGTCGCATATTTTTCCCATCTTTGATCTACTTGATCTTTAGCTTGGTTAAAAAAATCTTCAATACCTTTTACGTTTTCATTGGGATATTCTGGCCAGCCTTCTGTTTCAATCGATTCGCATAATTTATCTCTAAATTCTCGACTTACTTGAATATATTCTGGTAAATCATTAAAATTTTCTTGATTTAAAACGTCAAGTCTATTTGTTTCATCTGGTAAAAATTCCTGAGTTATTTTCTCTGGATTCATATATTTATTATTTTATCATTAATTTGGTCGGAGTGGCGGGACTCGAACCCGCGATCTCTTGCTCCCAAAGCAAGCGCCTTAAGCCACTAGGCCACACTCCGAAATAACCAATTATAAACTATTTTCAATTCTTTTTCTAAGTTGCGCGTAAGCACGGCTTTTTAATTTTAAATTATGCTCTCTCCTTCTGGCATCTGCTTCTGATTTATAGGCTTCATAATAAATTAATTCAAACGGTATCCTTGGTTTTGTTGATTTAACTAAACCCTTATTATGTTCATTAAATCTTCTTTTTAAATCATTAGTTGAACCAATATACGTCATGTTGTCTTTTTGGCTTTTAATTACGTACACATAAAACATAATTATATTGTAATATATTGCTAGTGAGTTGGCACTAAAGACATCACATCAACTTTTTTAAAGATATAGGTGATATTGAAGACACCACATCAACTTTTTAAAAAAATGTATAGTGGTGTCAAGGACATCCACGTCAACTTTTTAAAAAAATGTATAGTGGTGTCAAGGACATCCACGTCAACTTTTTAAAAAAATGTATAGTGGTGTCAAGGACATCCACGTCAACTTTTTAAAAAAATGTATAGTGGTGTCAAGGACATCCACGTCAACTTTTTAAAAAAATGTATAGTGGTGCCGGGGCACCACACCAACTTTTCCAAAGTTGGTAGTGGTGCCGGGGGGCAGAATCGGACTGCCGACACGATGATTTTCAGTCATCTGCTCTACCACTGAGCTACCCCGGCGGAAAAAACTTATAACTTACAACTCGTAACCGATAACAACATTTAACTTTATCACAACTTCATATTAAAAACAATCTTGCGATTATGAGTTATCAGTTATTCTGGTGGGCGCAGATGGACTCGAACCATCGACCCCCACGTTATAAGCGTGGTGCTCTAACCAACTGAGCTATGCGCCCTCAAAAAACATTTTATTATTTATGATCTCATTTTAGTTTCTATCAGTTTAGTTAAAATATCTTCAATTTCTAAAATACTGCCGTTTTCAAATGTTAATTTAACTTTTTGACTGTCGCCTTGAGGTGAGAAATCTTCAGTGATTTTCAATAAATCAATTTTACTGTCTCGTGATTTTAAATAAACATTAACTTGATTGTTTTTTTGCCTAAAAATAGCAACAACTTGAGCTTGTGACAAACTAGCATAAAGCTCTTTAATAATGTCCCAAAAAACTACTTCTTCCTGCTCCGTTGAATTTAAACCATCTAAGCCACTTTTCAAAATATCTTCATCTGAAATTAATGACCAAGCAATCTTTCCATCGCGAGAATTTTTTAATCTCGCTAAAACTCTACCCCATAATTTTAAAACGGCGACGGAACGACTTTCAAATAATTTCTCCATAATTTTCCTTTTGTCAGCTCCAAAAGAAATTAGTTGGCTGGCTGCCAATAAAGTGTGTTGGCTCGTGCTAGCCGAACGAAAAGCGTTAGTTGCTGCAATCATCGCTGCCAATAAACTCGTGGCCATGTCTTTATCAATTAGCTCTTGGTTATAGCCACGCATAATTTTATAAATCACTTCTCCCAACGAAGCTGAGTTAACATCAATAATATTTAAAATTCCAAAATTGTCATTATTGGCATGATAATCAAAATTAATTATTGCCGTCTTATCAAAAAAATCTTTATGTGTAGTATAAACAGTGTCCAAGTCAGATAAATGTTGACAACCCAAAACAAAAATCAAGTCGTAGTTATAACCGTCTAAACTTAAAGCAATATCATTTTTTTGAATAGTTCGATCTTGTGGAGATAAATAAATGTTTAATTTATTATCAATCGTTTCATAGCTTAATTCGCCAATTTTATTGTCTTGAGATTGGATAGAAATAACTAAATCCCGAATTAAATTCAACTTCGATTGAATTTGATCTAAACATTTTAAAAAATCATACTTTTTAGGAATTTCTATACCATCAGCGACTATATCGACATGTAATTGTCGATCGCATTTAGATAAAAAATTTATCCAAGCCAAACTTGAAGCTAACATATCACCATCAAAATCAGCTGGAAAAATAACTAAAATTCTGGTTGATTTTTTAATCAATTCTTGCAATTTTTTAATTAAGTCTGAGGCCATAATTTATTTGTTTATATTAAATCTTATTTTAACTTATTCTGATAATAAAATCAAGTTTTTTAATTTATTAATTGACTTATTTGGTTTAAAAGAGTACAATAGGAACATATGAATATCACTGAATTAGCTAGAAAACTAAAAACCTCAACCCAAGAGTTGCGCGAAAAAATTCCTCAGCTTGGTTTTGATGTGGGGGAAAAAGCCATTCAGGTCGATGATAAAATTGCTGAAAAAATCATTCAAGTCTGGAAAGATTATCAAGAGCAGGAGAAGCTTAAAAGTATTAGTCAAAAAATTGAAATACAAGATCAACTTAAAGAAAAAAAAGCTGAAGCTAAAGCTGACCAACCACCAGTCAGTCTACCTAAGGTCATCACTGTTAATGATTTAGCCGATAGACTTAATTTATCGGTTGTAAAAGTTATCAGTGAACTAATGCGCAACGGTATTATGGCAACAATTAATGACAATATTGATTTTGAAACTGCAGCTATTATTGTTGAGGATTTAGGATTTAGAGTGACGGAACAGTCTCTAGAAGAAAAAAAGATTAGAAAAATTAATGCTAAGGATCTTATTGCTCAACACCTTGATCAAAATTTAAGCTCTAAAACGCCAGTGGTAACAATTATGGGCCACATCGATCATGGTAAAACAACTTTATTAGATGCTATTCGTAAAACTCACGTTACTCAATCAGAACAAGGAGGTATTACCCAACACATTTCAGCTTATCAGGTTGAAAAGAAAAATAAACTTATTACTTTTATTGATACACCTGGACATGCGGCTTTTAAAAAAATGCGTTCCCGCGGTGGCACTATTGCCGATATCGCTATTTTAATCGTGGCGGCCGAGGAAGGTTTAAAGCCCCAAACCATGGAATCGATTAAAATTATTCAAGAAGAAAATCTGATGATGCTAGTGGCTATTAATAAAGTTGACAAACCCGAGGCCAACGTTGATCAAGTTAAAAAACAGTTATCTGAAATTAACCTAACTCCAGAAGACTGGGGCGGAAAAACAATTTGCGTGCCAATTTCAGCCAAAACCGGACAAGGCATTGATGATTTATTAGATATGATTTTGTTGATTGTTGATATGGAAAAAGAAAAAATTATGGCTGATCCCAATGGCCCGGTTTTAGGCACAATTATCGAGGCTCATCTAGATAAAAACGAAGGTCCACAAGCTATAGTTTTAATTCAAAGTGGTACTCTTAAAAAAAATGATATTGTTTTGGTTAATCAAGGTAGTGGCAAAATAAAGTCTTTAAAATTAACTAATGGCCAAGAAATTGAACAAGCTCTTCCCGGTACACCGGTTAAAATTTTAGGTTTAAAAAACACTCCGCAAGCTGGCGACATTTTAGAAAAAATTGATGACAAAAAAGATCTTAAAAAAAGAAAAAAGATAAAACAACAAGAAACTTTTGAACAAATTTTATCAATTAAAAACAAAACTACCGAAGAGTCCTCTGATAGAATTAATTTAAACTTGGTTTTAAAAGCTGATGTTATGGGTTCGCTTGAGGCCGTTGAAGAGGCTATTAATAAATTAGAACATCCTAAAATTAAAATTAATATTATTAAACGTGGTTTAGGTCAAATTAATGAAACCGACATTTTGCGTGCTGAAGTTAAGCATGGTCATGTTTTTGGCTTTAATACTCAAATTTCTACTTCTGCTGACCTATTAGCTAAAAATAAAAATATTCCAGTTAAAAATTTTGGTATTATTTATGAATTGATTGATGAAATTAAGGATTGCATGAATAAACTCATTCAACCCGAGTTTAAAACAATCGAAACCGGTCAATTAAAAGTTTTAAAAATTTTCCGCCAAGAAGCTAAACAAACTATTTTGGGCGGACAGGTTGTTAGTGGTAAAATCGAAAAGGGTAATCGCTGTTTAATCTTACGCGATCAAAAAGAAATTGGTTTAGGTAAGGTAAGTAAAATTCAAAAAAGCCAACAAGATATTCCTCAGGCTAATGCCGGTGAAGAGTGTGGCCTGCAATTTGAAGGTAAAACTCAAATTCAACCCGACGATATTCTGCGCGCCTTTAAAGAGGTTGAACAAGAAAAAAATACAATTCAATAATTATGACGGAACGTTTAGAAAAAATTAATATTTTAATTCGACAGCAATTAAGCCAAATTCTTGCTCGTGAGATTGAACTCCCTTTGGAAAGCTTTTTAACTATAACTCGAGTTGATACTAGTGATAATTTTAAAAACGCCGATATTTATATTAGTGTTTTTCCAGAAACTCAAGCTGGTACCACTTTAAAAATTTTAGAAAAAAATATTGGTCATCTTCAACGCAAGCTTAATCGTCAAATTAGATTAAAATGGATTCCACGTATTACTTTTAAATTTGAAACTTCTAACCCGGTTTAAATTAAAATTAAAAAATATGACATCTCAAATTCAAGCTCAAAATTTTCAACTTATTCCTACGGTAATTGAAAAATCATCTCGTGGTGAACGCGCTTATGATATTTACTCTCGCCTACTTAAAGAAAGAATTATTTTTTTAGGTAATCCGATTAACGATGCGGTAGCTAATACTATCATCGCCCAACTTTTATTTTTAGAAAGTGAAGATAAAAACAAAGATATTAAATTATATATCAACACGCCTGGTGGCATGGTAACTTCTGGCATGGCTATTTACGATACCATGCAATACATTAAACCTGATATTATGACTATTTGCATTGGCACGGCGGCGAGTATGGGTGCCGTTCTGCTGGCTGCCGGAGCTAAAGGTAAACGCCTTGCTTTGCCGAATGCCGAAATTATGCTTCACCAAGTCATGGGTGGCGCTGAAGGTCAAGCAATTGATGTTAAAATTCGAGCTGAGCATATTTTAAAAATTAAAGATAAAATTAATAAAATTTTATCCACACACACCGGCCAAAAATTAACTCAAATCGAACAAGATACTGATCGCGATTTCTTTTTAACATCTCAAGAAGCTTTAAAATATGGATTAATCGATAAGGTTATAAAATAAGAGTCTAAAAATTTGAAGGCAAGACTACAATTGTCTTCTTTTTTTTAAATTAATTTTCATCACCGCTTGATTGTTAATTAAATCTATGCTACAATAAAATAAATTTACGTTATTATTTAAATTTATAGTTTAAAAAATGTAAATTAAAATTAATAAATTATGTTTAAATTAAAATATTATGAACGATATTTTACCTTTGATTTTAGCCCTGGCCTTGCCAGTCGGCTTTGTGATTGGCTACTTTGTTCGTAAACTCATAGCTGCCCGCAATGCGGAATCAGCTGAAGCTAAGGCTATTGCCTTAATTAATGAAGCTAAAACTCAACACAAAGAATTACTTATCCAAGCCAAGGATAAGGCTTTAGTTATTATTGAAAAGGCTAAACAAGAAGAACAAGAAACTAAAAAAGACCTCCACTCTCAACAACAAAGACTAGAGAAGCGCGAAGAGGTTTTTGATAAAAAAATTCTTGACCTAGAAAATAAACAAGAGACTATCTTTAAAAAAACTGAGCAACTACGCAAAGAAGAAGAAAGCATCAAGGAAATTAAAGGGCAACAAATGGAAAAACTCCAAAAAATTGCCGGTTTAACCCAAGATGAAGCTAAAGATGTTTTATTAAAAAATACCGAACGTCAAATTAAAGACGATTTGGTTCAGCGTGTTCGTAAATTAGAAAATATTTCTCAAGAAGAATGGGACAACAAAGCACGACAAATTTTAACTCAAACCGTTGAACGTTGCGCTTCGTCAGTTACTCCCGAACTAACCACCACGACCGTCAGCTTACCATCGGACGAATTAAAGGGTCGTATTATTGGTCGTGAAGGTCGTAATATTAAAACTTTAGAACAATTAACTGGCACAGAAATTATAGTTGATGACACTCCAGAAACCGTGGTTATCTCTGGTTTTTCACCGATTCGTCGTCATTTAGCTAAAAGAGTTTTAGAAAAATTAATTTTGGATGGTCGTATTCATCCGGGTCGCATTGAAGAAATTGTTAAAAAAACTAAAGAAGAAATGGCTCGTGAGATTCGCAAAGCTGGTGAAGATGCAGTTTATGAAATGGGTGTAACTGGTTTAGATCCTAAACTGATTCAACTTTTAGGTCGTTTAAAATTCCGCTCATCCTATGGTCAGAATGTTCTACAACACTCAATTGAAGTTGCTAACCTCTCTGCCCTCTTGGCAGCTGAACTAGGAGCAGACGTCACCATTGCTAAAAAATCGGGTTTACTCCATGACATTGGTAAGGCTGTTGACCATGAAGTAATTGGTACTCATCCTGATATTGGCCGTGACTTGGGTAAAAAATTCGGTCTGTCAGAAGAAATTATCAATGGTATTGCCTATCACCACGAAGATCACCCACCTACACTCGAATCGGTCATTGTTAAAGTAGCTGATGCCATTTCTGGCGCTCGAGTTGGTGCGCGTAAAGATACTTATGAAGAATACATCAAACGTCTAGAGGAACTTGAAAATCTAGCTCGTGACTTTGATGGAGTTGATAAAACTTATGCTATTCAAGCTGGTCGCGAAATTCGCGTTTTTGTTATGCCCGAAGAAATTGATGATCTTCAAGCTCAAAAGCTCGCTCGTGAAATAGCTAATCGCATTGAAGAAGAACTCAAATATCCTGGCGAGATCAAGGTCAGCGTTATTCGTGAAAAACGCATTACTGAGTATGCAAGGTAAATAATAAATAGCCTATTTCTGTGTAATCATAACCATTTATGATTACAAATTTTAAGCTCATTTTTGGCTTAAATAAAGGCTCAATTTAATGAGTTTGTATAAACCCTGTTATATGAAATATGCTTTTCTTTTTACGGCTAACGCCTAACACTTTTCTATAATGAACAAATTTTATTTTTATTTTTTTAAGAGGGGGGTATATGGTGTTTTTCTCGCTCCTCTCGTCGCTCAGAAAACGATTTTATAAAATAAACAATTAATATAAACTATGAATAATAAAGTGAGTAGGACAATTCGTTTTTTAATCTTCTCTGATTTTTTTCTTTTCTTTGCGGTCGGCCTACTGGCACCCATATTCGCGGTATTTATTTTAGAAAATATCGAAAACAGGATTGAAGTGATCGGCTACGCGGTGGCTTGTTACTGGATCACAAGAGTTCTTATGGTAATGCCGATCAGCCGATTGATGGACAAAATAAAAGGCGAGCGAGACGAATATTCTTTTATGGTGGCCGGCACTTTTTTAATCGCGATTATCCCGCTATTTTATACGATATCCTCTCATCCATGGCATGTATATTTATTACAAATTTTTAACGGTCTCGCCTACTCTATGGCGGTTCCGGCTTGGCGTATAATTTTTACCAATCACATAGATAAAAAAATTGTTGGGTTTGAATGGTCGCTGGAAGATGTTGGCGTAGGTATAGCCACAGCATCAAGTGCCGCAATAGGCGCTATAATAGCCGATAAATTCGGTTTTAACATTCTTTTCGGAATAATAACTTTCTTCGGCATAATCAGCGCCACAATTTTATTGGTATTGGGCATAAGCAAGAGAAGTATCATTAAAACATTGATGCGTGACAAATCAGACAGGGCACCGTTGAAATTGGATAGTTTTAAATAGATGATTGTTACAAAAAAAGAATTGAAAAATTATAATTATGCCAATTTTACTTGATTCACTAAAACTTTTATTACTATTTATCGCCTTGGGCTGGTCGGCGAATTTTGCTGTAAAAAATATCAAGTATTTGGGCGCTGTTTTAAAAATTCGCTTGTTCGCGTTTGGAATTTTGCTCGGACTTATCACCAGCTTGCCCGAACTTTCTTTGGGTATAAACGCAACGATTGATCGCGCCACGGCTTTATCGGTTGGAAATTTGCTCGGTGGAATAATTGTTATGCTTGGCCTTATCTTGGGCGCAAGCCTGCTTCTCAATAGAAAGATAGCCACCGATGGACGTTTAGCTTCATTGATTCCGACAGTTTTGGTTATTTTTTCCCCAATTTTGTTTGGAGTTGACGGCAAATATAGTTTGTTTGACGGTATGGCGATGATTGGTCTATATGTCGGTCTGATTTTTTACTTGTATCACCTAAACCATTTTAGCAATCATAAACATATAGAAATACCCAATAGCAATCGGGTCGGCAAGTCAATTGTTTTGGCTATTGTCGGAATTATAGGCGTCCTTGTTGCTTCACATTGGATTGTTGGCATAACTTTGGATTTGCTAAATTATATTCAAGTTAGTCAATTGGTAATCGGACTTGTGGTTTTTTCGATTGGCACGAATCTGCCGGAAATAAGTATTGCCATTACTTCGTGGCGCAAAAAATCGTCAGAACTTTCTTTGAGTCATTTGCTTAGCTCGTCATTCACGAATGTGTTAGTCTTGGGAGTTTTGGCTCTTCTTCGTCCGATTATTTTTGATACCAATTCAGCCTTTTGGATAGTGGCCATATTTTTGGGAGTTATATTGACATTGTTCGCATATTTTTATCACAGCGGGAAAAAGATGGATCGGCGCGAAGGCCTTATTTTACTTATTGCGTATGTTTTATTTGTTACATTAAATATCTATTTAATTGGCAATCCTTAATAAATAATAAGGAGTCTTGGCTTCGGGGCATTCACCCCCAGCCCCTCTGCCCCTACGCCAAGACAAAAATAAAATT